>JAPOUR010000013.1 GCA_026708565.1 Candidatus Dadabacteria bacterium | reverse complement strand
GCCACTACGGACTGAACCTCTATGACGGTCATGTTCATCTTATACCAGCCCGGCTCATAGCCGCGCTCGCCGGTTTGCTCTATCTCTTCTTCGTCAATTCTGAGCAGCACGTGAATATATCCGCCCGCGTCAACCAGAGGGTTTCCGGTCAGCAGTTCCGGAAAGGCGTCCGTTCCGCACTCCCTCTGCCACGGGCGCAGGTCAAACAGGTGTATGCAGTCTCTGAGCGGGATTTGAAACATCCGCCTGTCGTCCGCCTCCTCCCTGTCTTCACCGGAGAAATAAAAAATGTCAGCCATCTTTCCGCTTTAACCTCCCAAACGCTTTTGCCGCTATGTCTTTTCTGTAAACAAGTATTCCGGGGCCGGTTTGTTTTTCAATCTCCGCGACTTTTTCATAAGCGGCGTCCACCGCCTCTCTCAATGTGCCGCCCGCCGCCGTTACTCCCAGAACTCTTCCCCCGTTTGTTACAACCGCCCCGTTTTTTTCGGCGGTTCCGGAATGAAACACCTCAACGCTCCCCCCGCCGTCCGCGCCCCTTATCTCCGCTCCCCTTGCGTATTTGCCCGGATAGCCGTCCGCCGCCATTATAACACAGGCCGCCGCCCCTTTGCTCCACACCGGCGGTTTTTCATCCGCCAGCGTCCCGTCCGCCGAGGCGAGCAGAAGGGGAACTATGTCGGACTCCATTCTCATCATCAGGGGCTGGGTTTCCGGGTCGCCGAACCGGCAGTTGAACTCAAGCGTCCGTATGTCGTCCCCGTCCGTCATCAGCCCCGCATACAGAACGCCCTTGTATGGAATTCCCTCGTCCGCCATTCCCGCAACGGCGGGTTTTATAACCTCTTCCATCACTCTCCGGCGCAATTCAGGGGTTGCCATCGGCGCGGGCGCGTACGCCCCCATGCCTCCGGTGTTGGGGCCCCTGTCGCCGTCAAGAAGCCGCTTGTGGTCTTGAGACGGCTCAAGCGGAATCGCCGTTTTGCCGTCCGAAACGGCAAAGAACGACACTTCCTCCCCCGGCAGAAAACTCTCCATCACCACCCTGTCGCCGGAATCCCCGAAAGCCCTGTCGCGCATCAGCGCGGAGAGGGCGGCGTCCGCCTCTTTCTTTCCGGCGCACACAAAGACCCCCTTTCCGGCGGCGAGGCCGTCCGCCTTCAGCACCAGCGGGAAAGCCGCGCCCTCAATCTCCCGCGCTGCGTCTTTTATGTTGTCAAACACCTTGAAATCCGCTGTCGGAATGCCGTGTCTGCGCATGAAGTTTTTTGAAAAAACCTTGCTTCCCTCAATTGCGGCGGCGGCTTTTGAGGGGCCGAACACCCTGAGCCCCTCCGCCTCCAGCCTGTCAACCAGACCCAGGGCGAGCGGCGCTTCGGGTCCCACCACCGTCAGCCCGGGTTTTTCCTCAAGCGCGAGGGAAACCAGCCCGTCAATATCTTCGGAGTTCACCGCCGCGCATCGCGCCCGCTTTGATATTCCGGCGTTGCCCGGAGCGCACACCACTTCGGAAACCAGCGGGCTCATGCCCGTTTTGTAGCACAGGGCGTCCTCCCGTCCCCCCCCTCCGACAACCAGAACCTTCATTCCACGCTCACCACCTTTGCGAGATTTCTGGGCTGGTCAACATCCTTGCCGAGCGTCCGGGCGATATGGTATGCGAGCAGTTGCAACGCGATGACGGAAACCAGCGGGTTTGTTATCAGCCCGCATTCGGGAATTTGTATTACCCTGTCTTCCGCGTCCAGATGGGGCGCATCACCGGCGGGCGTAACCGCCAGAACCCTTCCGCGCCGCGCCTTCACCTCCGCCATGTTTGAGAGCATCTTTTCAAAAGACGGGTCGCTTCGGGAGGGGAACACAAAAACCACCGGTATTTTCTCGTCTATAAGCGCGATGGGCCCGTGCTTCATCTCGCCCGCCGCCGCCCCCTCGGCGTGTATGTAGGAAACCTCCTTGAGTTTCAGCGCCCCCTCAAGCGCCACCGGATAGCCCAGCCCCCTGCCCAGATAAAGAAGGTGCGAATATCTGGCGAACTCTGCGGCGACCTCCGCAATTTCGTCATTCAGCGCAAGGCAGCGCGACTGCGCCCCGGCTATGGAGCGCAACTCTTTTTCCATGTCCTCCGCCGCGCCGCCGGTTACGCCGCGAGCCTTGCCGAGGAACAGCGCAAGCGCGCAGAACACCGCGACCTGAGTCGTGAAGGTTTTTGTTGAGGCGACCGAAAACTCCCTGCCCGCCCGCGTCAGAATGACCGCTCCGGCCTCGTCAACCATCTTTCCCATCGGGTTGTTTGTTACAAGCGCCGTTGCCGCGCCGCGCTCCGCCGCCTCGGCGAGCGCGAGGGAAGTGTCCGCCGTTTCCCCGGACTGCGACACGGCGATAACAAGCGTCTCCGGCCCGAGGCGGGGCCTTCTGTAGCGGAATTCGGACGCTATCTCGGCGTCTGCGGGCAGGCGGGCGAGGGATTCAATCATGTAGCGCCCCGCTATGGAGGCGTAGTGCGAAGTGCCGCATCCCACAAACACCACCCTCTCAACCGCCGAGGGGTCAATTCCCTCAAAATCCGCCTCTTTGCCGATCCTGCCCCTCAGGGTTTCGGAAACCGCGTGCGGCTGGTCGTGTATCTCTTTGAGCATGTAGTGCCGGAAGCCGCCTTTGCCTTCCTCCGCGCCGCTTGCGCCCACCGCCCTTTTCGGGCGGCTGACGGTGTTTCCGTCCGAGTCCGTTATGGTAACGCCGGACGGCTTCAGAACCGCAAAGTCGCCGTCTTCAAGCACGGTAACCTCATCGCACCACTCTGCGAGGGCGGGCGCGTCCGACGCCACAAACCTCTCGTCTCCCGCCTCCGCCAGAACTATGGGCGAGAACCTGCGGGCGACCACGATGGTGTCCGGCTCTTTTTCCGAAACCACCGCGACCGCCGAGCATCCGCGCACGCGCTCAAAACTTTTTCTGACCGCCTCAAGAAGCCCGCAGCCCCCGCCGTGATACTTGTCTATGAGGTGGGCGATTGTCTCCGTGTCGGTGTCGGACAGAAACTTTCCGCCCTCCGCCTCAAGTTCATCGCGCAGCTCCCTCCAGTTTTCAACCACGCCGTTGTGCACAACGCTCACCGCGCCCGCCGTGTGGGGGTGGGCGTTTGCCCGGCTCAGCGGGTCGCCCTGGGTCGCCCAGCGGGTGTGTCCTATTCCGACCCCGCCCGAGGGCGCGGCTGAGCCCATCTCGCGGACAAGCCGGTCAATTTTGCCGGGGCTTTTGAAAACCGTCGCCCCGCCTTCTCCCATCACGCAGATTCCCGCCGAGTCGTATCCCCTGTTGTCAAGTTTTTCAAGGCCCGCCCGCACCACATCACACGCCCGCCGCGCCGCGCCCACATAGCCCACAATTCCGCACATCAGCCCCCGCCCCCCTTTTTGCCGCCCGCGCCGCGCCGCGCTATCTCTTTCTGCCTGCTTCTGCCGATGGCGAGAGAGCCGGGGGAAACGTCCTTTGTTATCACCGAGCCGGCGGCGGTGGTCGCGCCTTTGCCCACTTTCACGGGGGCGATGAGCATGGTGTCGCTGCCGATGAAAACCCCGTCTTCAATGGTTGTGCGGTGTTTTTTCCTTCCGTCATAGTTGCAGGTTACAGTCCCCGCCCCCACGTTGACCCCGGAGCCGACCTCGGAGTCTCCCACATAGGACAGGTGCGGAACTTTTGACCCGCGCCCCACGGACGACTGCTTGATTTCCACAAACGAGCCCGCCCTCGCGCCGTCCATAAGAACGGTTCCGGGGCGTATTCTTGCAAAAGGCCCCGCGGACGCGCCGCCGCGCAGAGAGCATCCGTCAAGAGACGAGGAGAACTCCACCGAACAGCCGGAGCCGAGGGCGCTGTCGCGTATCTGCGAGCAGGGCCCGACGGAGCAGTTCGCCCCTATGCGGCTGCGGCTTATAAAACAGAACGGGTGGATGACTGTTCCGCGCCCTATGGAGGTTTCGGGGCATATGTGGGCGGTTTGCGGGTCTGTGATGATAACGCCGGAGCGCATAAGGCGGGCGTTCACTCTGTCTTTAATCATTGCGCTTGCCGCCGCGAGTTCCCCCGGCGTGTTGACGCCCGCCACCTCTGCGAAGTCCGCACGGACGGCGCTCACTTTTTTGCCGCCGCGAAGGGCGGCTTCAATCAGGTCTGTTATGTAGTATTCACCCAGCGCGTTTTTGTTGCTCAGTTTTCCGGCGGCGGCTCGCAGAAAAGGGAGTTTGAAGCAGTAAATTCCGGCGTTAATTTCGCGCCCCCGCTTTTCCTCCGCGCTTGCGTCCGCGTCTTCCGCGATCCTTTCAACATCCCCGCCCGCGCCGCGAACTATGCGCCCGTATCCGCGCGGGTCGTCCGTTTCCGCCGTTACCAGTGAAACCGCCGCGCCGCTTTTTTTGTGCCGGGAGACCACTTTTTTGACAAGCGCTCCCGTAACGGCGGGCATGTCTCCGTTGAGAACGATTGCGTCTCCGCTTTTGGATGTTATAACGTCAAGCGCCGCCCTGATTGCGTGCCCCGTGCCGGACTGGTTTTTCTGCACGGCGAACTCAACCGGCCACGGGCAGGCGGAGAGGCAGTCAATTACGGACCCGGAATCAAAGCCGACCACCGCCACGGTTTTTGACGGTTTTGCCGCAGAGGCCGCCGCCGCCACGTGCCTGACCATCGGAGTTCCCAGAACCGGGAGCAGGGTCTTCTGACGCTCCCCTCCCATTCTTGAGCCTTTTCCGGCGCAGAGGATTACGGCGTATAAAGGCAGAGTTTCAGCCCTCCCGATGCGGAAGTTGTTGCCGCCGCTATTTGCGCGGGGCGGTATTTAGAACGGGATGTCGTCATCCATATTGTTGTCGGGGATATCAACCACGGGCGCGTCCGACCGGTCTTCCCGCCGCCGTCCGCCGCCGCCCTCATGGCCGCCGCCTTCGCGTCCGCCGGAGCCGAGAAACTGAATCTCTCTCGCGTGTATCTCGGTGGTGTGTCTGGTGTTGCCTTCCTTGTCTTCCCACTGCCGCGTTCTTATGCTCCCCTCAACATAAACCGGGCTTCCCTTTGCGAGATACTGTCCGCAAATCTCGGCAAGCCGGGACCACGCCACAATTCTGTGCCATTCGGTGCGCTCCTGTTTCTGTCCATCCTTGCCGGTCCACGACTCGTTGGTGGCGATTGAAAAGTTTGCCACTGCCGCTCCCGAAGCGGTGTATTTCATCTCCGGGTCGCTGCCGACATTGCCTATTATTGTTACCTTGTTTACTCCTCTCATGTTTCCTCCGGGGGTGTTGTGTTTTTCCGGTGGAATTGTATACGCATAACGCGCCTCTTTCCAAACTCCGGGCGCATTTTCAGGGCAGGGCTTCCAGCAGGTTGCGCACCACCCGCGCCGTCATTCCCCATATCCGCCGCCCCCGGCAGAGGAACTCCGGCTTTGCGCCGTCCTCCGCCCCGCGCGCTATATCGGAGGCGGGCATCCAGAAAACCTGTTCAACCTCGCTCTTTTCCCTCACGGCGGCGTCTCCGGTAAGAACGCACACAAACGGGGTTACGACATAAACCCGCCCCGTGCCGCCGGGGGGGACGGACGGCATTTCATCGTCAAGCCGCCCCGCCACCTTTGCGTGTTTTTCAACATCAAGCCCTATCTCCTCAAAGGTTTCCCGGACGGCGGTTGAAAGCATGTCCTCATCTCCGTCCTCTTCCGCTCCGCCCGGCAGGGCTATATGCCCCGAAAACCTGTCAAGAGGGTGGTGGGAGCGTTTGATCATGCACAAGTCCACATCATCGCGCCTGTTTCTGAGAACCGCCATAACCGCCGCCCGCGCCGCGCCCTCGGGCGGTTCAATGCGCCGAAGGGGCCGCCGCGCAAGATTCCTTTGAAGGCGGTCTGTGAAGGACGGGTTTGGCATGGGGGGTAGTGTATCACGGGGGAGGGGAGAGGCGATATGTAAACTTTTTAACCATATGGGCGCTGATATGTATACAAAAGCGGGGTTTTGTATACATATTGGGGTGGATATGTATAGAAAAGTGGCATTTTGTATACATATTGAAAGAAAATGTATAAAGTTTGTATCAATGACAAAGACGGTAACGGAGAAAGTTGTAATGACAGAAAGAGTTGGTAAATACGAGATTCCCCTGCTTCCGCCTCAGGCGGA
Source organism: Candidatus Dadabacteria bacterium (assembly GCA_026708565.1). NCBI lineage: Bacteria > Pseudomonadati > Thermodesulfobacteriota > Candidatus Dadabacteria > Candidatus Dadabacteria bacterium. The sequence goes on along the minus strand of JAPOUR010000013.1, from coordinate 20,569 downwards.
CTTGAAAACCACTCCCGTGATGGATGCGCTTGTGGATGCTCGCGGCGCGCTTGGCGACCTGAACGGGCGGGCAATCAGTCTTCCCAACCCGACCATTTTGCTGAACACCCTCTTTTTGCAAGAGGCTTTGGCCAGTTCCGAGATTGAGAACATTGTTACCACTCAGGACGAGGTTTTTCGTGTTGAGGTGCTTCCCGGAAAGAGGGGCGCGGTGGAGGCAAAGGAAGTCGCGCGTTACCGCGAGGCGATGCAACTCGGCTACAATGCGTGGAAGAAGAATCGTTTCATCAGCGAAAACATGCTGATAGATATGTTTCGTCTGCTCAAGCAGCGCGAAGACGGCTACCGGAAGACTTCCGGCACGGTAATTAGAAATGAGCGGACCGGGGAGACGGTGCACACACCGCCGCAGAGTGAGCGGGAGGTTGTGGAGCACATGCGGAATCTTGAGCGTTTCATTAACGATGACCCGCCCTGTAACCTTAACCCGCTTGTAAAGATGGCGATCATTCATCACCAGTTTGAGAGCATTCACCCTTTTCCGGACGGAAACGGCAGGATAGGGCGCATACTCAATGTGCTGTATCTCACCCATGCCGGATTGCTTGACAGTCCCATCCTTTATCTGAGCCGGGCAATCAACAGAACCAAGTCGGACTATTACCGCCTGCTTCAAGCCGTGCGGAATGAAGGCGCGTGGGAGGAGTGGGTTGTCTATATGCTGAAGTCGGTTACCGCCACGGCGCGGAACACGCTGGAACTTGTGGAAGGTATTCGTAACTTGATGGCTGAATACAAAAACCGTATGCGCGATGAACTTCCGAAAATTTATTCGCAGGATTTGCTCAACAACCTGTTTCGTCATCCTTACACCCGCATTGAGTATGTTGAGAAGGATTTGAAGACCAGCAGGCAGACGGCGCGCAAGTATCTTAAGCAACTCGCGGAGCGCGGGTTTGTTAAGGAGTCAAAAGAGGGCAGGAACAACTACTACGTCAACACACGCCTTACCGACCTGCTTCTCAGCGTTTCATCCGGCGATGGGGATTGAAGATGTGTGTTTTGAAGGGAGGCAAGACAATGAGCAAGATACAAGACAAACACCACAAGACATTTGAACAGATTCGTCAAACCACGGATGAAGGGCGGGAGTTCTGGTCGGCGCGGGATTTGATGCCCGTTTTGGAATATAGAAAGTGGGAGAATTTTGAGGCTGTCATACTCAAAGCCATTGATGCCTGTAACAACTCCGGTATCAACTCTGATGACCATTTTCCTGAGGTCAGGAAAATGGTCGGAATCGGGGCCGGAGCCAGTAGGACAGTAACGGATTACAACCTGTCCCGATACGCCTGTTACCTAATCGTGCAGAACGCCGACCCTTCCAAGCCGGTGATTGCCTACGGGCAAACCTACTTCGCCCTGCAAACCCGCAGGCAGGAGATTGCCGACAGCCAAGCGTTTCAGGAACTTGATGAAGCGAAAAAGCGCGTTTTGTTGCGCGGCGAACTGCGTGAACACAACAAGCAACTGGTTGAAACGGCAAATGCGGCGGGGGTGAAGTCCGGTTTGGATTTCGCAATCTTCCAGAATCACGGCTACAAGGGGCTATATGGCGGCTTGGATGCAAAGGGCATTCACAGAAGGAAAGGGCTTCAAAAGAGTCAAAACATCCTTGACCACATGGGCAGTACTGAACTTGCGGCAAACCTGTTTCGCGCCACTCAGACGGAGGAGAAGTTGCGCCGTGATGAGATTAAGGGCAAACACAGGGCAAACCGGACACACCATGAGGTTGGTGTGAAGGTTCGCCGGACTATTGAGGAATTAGGGGGGACTATGCCGGAGAACTTGCCCGCGCCTGAGACCAGCATTAAGAAGTTGGAGAAGCGGGGGAGGGGGCAGGTTAAGAAGGGTGGCGCAAGTTGAATACTGCAAGAAAAGAGGTTGATATGCTTAAGGAATTGGTAGAGCATTACCGCAAGCGGAAGCAGGGGCTTATGCAGAAACTGCTGACAGGGGAGATGAGGATAAACAGTTGAAGTTAAAAGTCTTTGTAAGCCACAGTAGTCTTGATAGAAAAGAACTTGCGGGTATAAAATCGCACTTGCAACCCCATGATATTGACTTATTTTTGGCACATCAAGACATTGAGACATCTGAAATATCTCCTGAAAGAATTAAATTAGAACTCCAGAGAAGCCATATTTTTGTATTGATTGCCAACAAAAACTCAAAACAGAGTTCATTTTGCAATCAGGAAATAGGGTTTGCTTTAGGTCTGAAAAGATATGGGCATAACAGATTTATAGTTTGCTTTTCTCATGATAACTATGCTCCAAAGCATTGGGATTTGATTGGGGATATTCAGGGGATTTCTCACGCAAATTGGAACGACTTGAAGGAGAGATTGCGTCAAGAATTGGAACTCTTAAAGGATAATCTGCCTGTTTATTTGTCAGAAAACCAGCCGAAGACTGATTTGGCAATAATGAATTTATTAGGCGCTTGGAGAGAATCCTCTCAAAAAGACAAATTGATTGTTGATAGTTTGTTGACAGATAGGGATTTCGATACATGGATTTCAGGGATTCGCAGGTCTATGCGGGACTCAGATACCAGTCCTATACTGTCTCGTTATGGAGTGTGGCAGGTAAGGCCAAAAGTAAGATTATCGTTATGGGAAGCAGTAGGAGACCATTTATCGGATGAACACCTTGATAGTTTTCAGAAATGCGCGGTAGAAGTCCTTTCCGAACCTGGTCCATGGTTTCAAGTTATTACTCAAGAGATGGCTGAGGCAGGTTCTTACAAGAGAGGCCCGGATTATTCAAGTGATCTCAGAGAGGGGATTGCTGAAACTCTTGCTCTTTTTGGGAATAAACCTCAATTTCTCAAGTTTTGTTCAAGAGAAAGAGTGGAATATATGGCGGGCTATGTTATTAGAAGAGTTCTTGAAAATGCGGACTGGATGTTGTGGGCGAGTCTAAAGGAAGTTTTACCCCTCTTAGCCGAGGCTGCTCCCGAGTGTTTTCTTGATATAGTCGAGAAAACACTCAAGAAAACCCCATGTCCGTTTGACAGATTGTTTTTAGAAGAAATTGATAAGGGAATATTGGATGGACCTTATATGTGGGGTTTGTTGCAGGCTTTGGGAGTAGTGGCATGGAGAGAGGAGTATCTTTCAAATGTGGTGGTTGTATTGGGTGGTTTGGCATCTCGTAATCCCGATGGGAGATTGGCAAATAGACCAAATAATTTACTTTGTCAAATCTTTCAGCCTTGGTTTTCTCAAACAACAGCGTCCTTTGAAAAGCAAAAGTCTGCAATGAAAGCACTTCAGAGAGAATATCCTGAAATTGCTTGCGAAATCTTGTTTTCGTTTCTTTTCACCTCAAATCCGCCATCTGCTGGAAGCCGTCAACCGTGGAGTTATCCAATACCTGATATTGATTTTCTTGAAATTCGTAACAGCAAAGAATGTAGAGCGCAGATACAATTTTACATTGAACAATGCACTGAAATCGCCATAAACAATGACGATCACCTTATAAAAATTGCGGATCATCTTGACGGTCTTAACCCCGATTGTTTTAGCAAAATTGTAGAACATATTGAATCACACGAACTTACTCATGAAAGCAAATCTATTATATGGGAAAAACTGAATGATTTTGTCTTCAAACACAGAAAATTCTCTAAACAAGGTTGGTCTTTACCAAAGGAATATGTTGAACGGTTGGAAGTGGTGTTAGACAATATAGCACCGGATGATTTGCATGTCATTCATAGTAGACTTTTTAACAAGAGAGATTCTGACTTGTACGAAAGAGAAGGTGATTATGGGCAACAAAGCAAAGAGATTGAAAATAGTCGCCAATCTGCCATAAGAGAGATTGTTGACAAAGATGGAGTATCTTCTGCAATTGAGTTTGCTCAAAAGGTCAAACTGCCCTTCCATGTAGGAAGAATGCTTGGTTCTTTTGTGGAAGATAAAGAAGATTTCGCGATACTGAGGGAATGTTTGCAATCTGAATCTAAAAATATGAAAGGTTTTATTCATGGTTTTATAGAGATAAAACATAGGCGAAACGGATGGAAGTGGGTTGATGATTTATCTATTGAAGAGTGGACTGATACTCAAAGAGGTCTTTTGCTACGATCACTTCCTCCGTGCGAAGAAACTTGGGAAAGAGTAGACAAGTGGTTACAAGATGAAGGGGAATACTGGAGAAATCTGCAAGTATTTGCATATCTCCCCCTTTTGAACGAGAAACAAATCCAAATTTGCGTGGATAAGTGTTTGAAGTTCAAGAGGCCGATTTCAGCGTTGAATTGTTTGCATTGGGCTGTTTGTCATAAGTATCCATTGCCCTGTGAGCAATCAATACAAGCATTACTTGAGGCCGTATCAATTGGAGAAGGAAATATGAGAATTGATCCATATAATACTGCTCAAATTATCACAAATCTACAGAGCGATCCCGCTGTGGATGTAAATGAACTTTATAAAGTGGAATGGGCTTATCTGCAACCTTTGAAGTCTGAATCTGATTATTCTCCGAAAAATTTGGAGCACAAACTTGCTCATAATCCTGAATTTTTTCATAAAGTTATATGCACTACCTTCAAACCCCCCAATGCAACAAAAGAACAATCTCAACTGACAAAAGAGCAACTATGGGCTGAACTAAGGAGTCTTAGTCTTTTGCAAATATGGAAAATCCCTCCGGGAACTCAAGAAGGTGGAACATTTTCCTCTGGCAAATTTACTGATTGGCTTGAATGTGTTCTGAAATTGTGTGAACAATCAGATCATATTGAGGTTGCTCAAGAAGCCATAGGGCAAGTCCTTATGCACTCACCCAAAGACCCTGGTGGTTTGTGGATACATAAATCTATAGCAGAAGAATTAAACAAGCCAGATAGGAAACACATGAGGAGGGGGTTGTCTATGGCTTTTTTCAATTCACGTGGAACTCATTGGTTTGACCCGTCTGGAAAAACCGAAAGAAATCTTATTGACAAGTATGAAATAATGGCCGATGATATTGACAAAGAAGGGTTTCAACGTTTGGCTACTACTATGAGAGAGTTAGCAAAAGAGTGGGAAAGGGAATACGCAAGGCATCAAGAGTTTCTAAAGGACAGATAGCAATGGATGACAAAGAACAAGTAATTAGACACCTTGAGATGATACAGGGAGTTATCAACCGCTTGTCTCATAACTCTTTTCTAATCAAAGGTTGGAGCGTGACTATTTTGTCCGCCGGGATCATCTTCATAGTGAGAAGTGAAATTCAAAACGGTTGGTTCATTCTGGCATTCATAGTTCTCATAATCGGTTCTTGGAGTTTAGACGGTTACTTTCTTTGGCAGGAGCGTCTCTTGCGAGGGGTCTATAATAATGTGCGGAAGCGGGAATCAACGGACTTCAGTATGGACACTAAAGAACAGAAGAGCAGACCGGGCAAGAAGATGTTGAAGGTCATGTTTAGATACTCATTAGTCCTTTTCTACCTTATGCAACTTGCTTTTGTATTGGCAGTTTTTATACTCTTGAACAAGATTTGAGGAGGCCGTTATGAGAAAAGTGTTTTTCAGTTTTGATTGGGATGATGTCTGGCGCGTCAATCAGGTTCGCAACAATTGGGTGACAAAGGGAAGTTATAAAATTGCAGGCTATGAGGATGTGGCTGAAATTGAGAAGGTAAGGAAACAGACCGATGAGGAAATCAAGAAATGGATAAACAGGCAAATGCGCGGATCATCCGTTACCTGCGTTCTCATAGGCAACAAGACTGAAAAGAGCAAGTGGGTTGAATATGAAATCAAAAAGAGCATAAAGAAAGGGAACGGACTGCTGGGGATACTGGTTCATAACCTTAAAGACAGCAGTGGTGAGACTGCCGGAGAAGGAAAGAACCCCTTGCGGGAACATGGTCTTGAGGTCGGTTTCGGGAAGAGAGTGGAAAAAGCGTTGCTTTCAGGCGGAGCGGCATGGGGACTGTCAAGGGTTTTATTTCCTCATTTTGCCCTCCCGCTTACTGTTCTTGGGGTGGCATTGGGGATGGTTATCTCAGATGAAGACTATCAAATCTACGACTGGGAGAAAGATAACGGCTACGAAAACGTTGCCGAGTGGATAGAAAAAGCCGCCAAGCAAGTAGGGAGATAAGGTTGTCTGTAACACCTCCGAAAACCTGCTATATGTTTGTGGATGAAAGCGGAAACTTTGATTTTTCCTCCGCCGGAACACGCTTTTTTGTTCTCACTTGCGTAACCACCAACCGCCCGTTTCCATTCTCAGGGAAACTTGACAACTACAAGTATGACTTAACGGAAGACGGCTACCCTCTGGAAAAGTTTCACTGCGCCGTTGATAACGCATATATAAGGTCCAAAGTTCTCAAAATTATTAAGGGCAATCCGGGCAATGTAAGAATAGACAGCGTAGTGGTTGAGAAATCCAAAACCCGTGAATACCTTCGGGAATCCAACCTGTTTTACCCGCGTATGCTTATGTATCTGCTGAGTAATGTTCTTAAAGGGGTTCAACCGGACAAGGCGGTTGTTGTTACTGACAGCCTGCCAATCTCAAGCAAACGCAAGGCGGCGGAGAGGGCTATAAAGACTCTTCTGATTCCTGTGTTGCCAAGCAAATACCAAATTCTGCACCACTCAAGCAACAGCCATTATGGATTGCAGGTCGCCGACTACTGCTGTTGGAGCATATTTAGAAAATGGGAAAGGCGGGAAGATGATTATTACTCGTCAATCAAGCCGCTTATAAGCAGTGAACTTGACATATTCCAAACCGGAAGCGAGGGGTATTATTAGCAATAGCGCAATATAATGACCCCCCCGGCTAACTTCCGTCTGGAAGTAGAGCCTTTTGGGATTCTTGTCACCGGGGAGGAACGTTTGCCTGTAACATAAGGTTATACCACGCGTTTGTCAAGAAGACTTGAGACCGCCTTTTCAATCTCTTTCCCTTTCTCCTCAATAATCGCCAGCAACTCTTCGGGTGTCCGTGTATCCACAACCGCCTTTCTATTCGGATTCACCGCCTTCAAATCATAAACGGCATTCTCAATGTCAGTCGCCTTGGCAGTCAGCGCCCTTGACTCTTTAACAAACCCCGCAACCCGCTCCTCCGCTTCCTCAATCGCCGCCTTGTCCCGCTCTTTTGGCTTGGCTTTCTTTAACTCCGCCAAACGCTCTTTCCACCGGGCGGCCTCCTGCGCCTTTTCCCGCGCCTGTTTGTGATACGGCGCGGCTTCGGTTTTTGCCCGCTCCTTGCGGACGCTCAAATCCATTTTCCAACTTGATTCACTGTCAGCCCGCTTGGGCAGAAGGGCAAAGAAATCTTTGAAATGCTCAAGCGTCAGGGGTTTGCGCTTGGTTATCTTCAAATCGGAAAGGTCGTAATACCAAATTGATTTTGTCGGCTCGCCCTTGGTGAAAAACAGCAGATTGGTTTTTACTCCCGCCCCGGCTTGAGTGAATACGCCGCCGGGCAAACTTACCACACACCACAGGTCGCACTCATCAAGCAGTTTCCGCTTGGTCTGAACAAACGCATCCTCATTTGTGCGGAACAACAAACCCTCATCAACCACTATGCCGCAACGCCCGCCGGGTTTCAGGCTGTTGAGAACATGCTGCAAATACAAAACCTGTGTTGAGCCGGTTTTGTAGTCAAAACGGGTTTGCGCGTCTTTGCCCTCCTTGCCGCCAAAAGGGGGATTGGTCAGCACAATATCAAACAGGTCGGGCGCTCCGGTGAACAGGCCGCCGTCCCTCTCCCCGCCCGTCAGCGTGTTGCCGTGCCATATATGCGGGTGGTCTATGCCGTGCAAAACCAGATTGGCAAGCGCAACGGGATATATCAGGTCTTCCTTTTCGCGTCCGTAAAATGTCTGTTCCTTGAGGACGGTGTATTCATCGGCGGTCTTTATGCCCGCCTTGATGTGCTCATAACTCTGGGCGAGAAAGCCGCCCGTTCCGCTTCCGGGGTCGTAAACCGTTTCGCCGATTTGCGGGCTGATAACCCGCACCATGGCGCGAATCACTTGGCGCGGGGTGAAAAACTGTCCGCCGTCATTGTTCTTTTCGCCCATTTTGAGCAACAGCCCCTCATAAACCTGAGACAAGCCGAACACGTGGGTCTTGTCTATGCTGTGATGGCTTAACTGGTGAACCCGGTCAAGCACATCAAGGAAGTTGCGCTCGGTGTCCACCCGCACCCGTTCAACGCCGCTCATGATCTCGCTGATAAGCATTTGCCGGATAGTGGCGTCTGCGCGGTTTTTCAGTCCTTTCAAGTGCGGGATGAGTTTGTCATTGACGAAAGCAAAGACAGAGCCGGATGTGTCTTCTTCCAGTTGTTTGCGTTTTTCCCCTTCGGGGGCGGCCCAGTCGCGCCAGCGGTAGGGGGTGTAAAGGGGCGGTGAGTAGTCGCGCTCAAGCGCTTCGGATTCCGCCTGATTTTCCTGTTCAATTTCGTCCAGCACGCGCAGGAACAGAATCCATGTCAGTTCCGGCACATACTGCACGGCGCTGGTAACATTGCCGCGCCGCATAATGTCGCAGATTGATTTAACGGCATTATTGACGGATTTTTGACTGCTCAGATTTTTGCCGTTTCCGTTGGCGCTCTTTTTTTCTATCGGCATTTATAGCGCTCCAGAAAACGCCTGACGGAGTAGTGAGGCGGGCAGTGATTCAATGGCTGATGATTGTTCGGTTGCCGTGTCTTTTATTTGCTCTACATTGGCAAACTTGCCGGTAAGGTCAGCGGCGATTTGTTTTTGTTCGTGTAAAGGCGGTAAAGGAATTTCCAACTCTTCAAGGAATGATGAGGGAACTCGTCTTTGACCGACTGCGCCAGTAAAATGCTGTTCGGCATCATGTAACACTTCGGGCTGTCTCAGATATAAGTGTATCCAGTCAGCAATAATATCTGAAGTAGGCCGCACTACATGGAACTCTGTTGTGCCGAATGCCATACCATCTATTAGATTGCACGCAATGGCGTGTTTGCCGTTCTGCATACAAGGCGTAATTTTAGAGAAAACTACATCCCCTTCCTCAAAATAGGTATAGCCCTTCTTGACATCTATATATGGGCGTTTATTGCTGGAATCCATTGAACCCGTAACTGCGTCAATGGCTTCCATTGGAACAAAGGCTGTTAGTTCAGAATCATCGCGTTCAATTACGGGGCGTCTTGGATTAACAGTGCACACATCACCAAGCGCAACCCACCGCCACCCGTCCGGTAATGTTTTTCCTTTTGCCTCAAGCACTTCCCGCAAATAAGCGGCGGGCAGGGCGCGGGCGGCTTCAAGGCGTGTTTCGCTTGCCTTTCGGGCTTGCTCAACGGCGGCAAGTTTCTCTGTTAGGGTAGCGGCGATTCGCTTTTGTTCGGGAAGAGGCGGGAGAGGGATTCTAATTTCGCGTAACCCATTTCGGTTGAGTGTTTTCCCTTTTACAGCATGTGAAGAGCCTGAGGACGGATCTATGAATTTCAAAGAGAATTGTAAGAATTTCGTATCCAGTGAAGAATCTTTTGGAAAAAGTGCTGCAATGGCTTCGTTTGTATAGAGGTCAGTTCCCGCAAACGCCATTTTTCCTATTGTAAGTTTGAAACTGAATAACAGAGTCCCCTTCGGAATCAAACGCATATTTGCCTCCTGTGTCGCTATTTCCGTAATGCCTTCTTTTGTATCCTTTACGGTCTCATTATTTAAGTCCGAAATCGTTGCCCAAGGAAGTGTTCCATTCCAGTATGCCGGAGTATCCCTTCGGGGAGTGCGCCCGGTAACTATGTCGCAAACATCACCAAGCGCAACCCACCGCCACCCTTGCGGCAACTCCTTCCCTTCTTTATGCGGTAAATCGGTCAACACTTTTCTCAAACCTCTCTTTAATAGAGGTTTGTTAACCTGCTGAAAGAGTGTTTCAAAACATCAATCGCTTGTTGTTCTGTAACCGAGGGAAAGTCATCCAGAAATTTCGCCAGCGTATCCCCCGCTTCCAAATGTTCAAACAGAATTCGCACCGGCACTCTTGTGCCGGAAAATACCAGCGTTCCACCTAATATCTTGGGGTTTCTACTGACAGATTCCATTTCAATTCACCTCGTCTGCCTCCGCCGCTGATAACCGCATCTCGCCTTTCTGTGCTTCGGCAATAGACCTTATTGCAATCAGAATGTCCGTTGCATCCCCTTCTTCTATTGCGTCATTCAAATATCTCGCCGCAAAATTCGGGTCGCGCAGGTATTTGTTATGAGTTTCACTTACATCTCGCGCCATCGCCTGTTCCTCCGTTTGCCGTAGTATATCCTGTAACCGAAGCCAAAAATGAATTCGCAGTTCACTTTTACGCCGAAAACACCTTCATTTTAGTCTCTTTCAACAACTCCGCCGGTTTGCCTCCCTCGCTCAACGCCTTAAGCCCTCCCGCCGCTTCAACCTCCGGCGTTCTGAATATCATCTGATTCTCCAGCCCGTCCGTTCCCCCCTTCTCAAACTGGCCGACAATGGCGCGAATTGCTCCGGCGGTCTGCTCCGGCAGTCCCCTGAGCCAGTCCTCGTGCTTGTAGATAAAAGCCAGCGCGCGGTCGCTGCGGGTGCGCGGCGCAAGACCGAAGCCCAAATCGGCAAGCACATCGTAAAGGTCGTAATCGTTCATTTCCTCAAGCGCCTGCAACACGGCGGGCGGATGACCCGATTCAACCAAGCGGTTCATTAAATTGCGCCGCTCCTCCGGCTGTATCCACCGCTTCCGGAATTCATCCAGAGTGGGGGCTTCCCTGATGAGTTGGGCGGCAAGGCGGTTTTTGTATTCGTCCACCGGCACGGGGCGTGCCTGCCCGTCTTCCTGTATTACCACATACCGCCCGGTGTCTGTTATATGCACATTAAAGCCGTCCGCCACAATGACGGGTTCGGAAGCCGTGCCGCCGCGCCCCCCGCCGGGAGGGCGCGGAGGGGTAACAAGTTCCTCCCCGAAAAGGTCGGTCACGCCCGTATAGTCGTAAATCCTGAACATCAGTTTGTTACTGCCGGGGTCAATCCGGGTCCCTCGCCCTATCATCTGGTAGAAACTGATGGGCGATTTTATGTATTTGAAAAAGACAATGTTCCGCACAACGGGCACATCCACGCCGGTGGTCAGCAGGTCAACAGTGGCGGCTATGAAGTGATGCCGCATGGCGGCGCGAAAATCGGGCAACTGGTCATTGCCGCTTGATGCGGCGGTGCATTTGAAGGCGTAGGGTTCAAGGCGCTCCTTTTTGTTTTGAACACACCACTCGGTGTAAAGGTTGTTCAACTTAATGGCAACCTCGTCCGCATGACTGTCACGGGCGCAGAAGATGATGGTTTTCTGTTCGGGGCCGCCGGTCTCAACCAGATACTTGAACAGGTCTCCGCACATTTCCCACACGCGGTCGGGAAGCATAATAAGGTCTTCAAAGTCGGGCTTTTCATACGCCTTGCGCAAGTCCTCGCGTCTGGCCGGTTGTCCGGTGTGCGCGTATCGCGGGTAATGCTTCATAACTTCGTCAATATCAAGCCCCGTTTCATCAAGGTTCACGCGACCTTTTTGAATCTCGCAGACGGCAAGGTAGCCGTCTTCCATCGCCTGTGCCATGTCGTATTCATAGACCGGCTCGCCGAAGTATTTGCAGTTGTCGGCGGTGATCCTGGCGTCCTGTTCGGCTTCCTTTGTTTTTGCGCCCGTCTTCAATATGCGCGGGGTGGCGGTCAGCCCTATCTGCACCGCGCCCGGATTGCGGGTAAGCGCCCGCGACCACTTGCCCCATGCGGAGCGGTGGCACTCGTCAATCACTATGTGGCTGAAGTAATCCTCCGGGTAATGCCTTGTCAGAAAACTGGCGTCATCCTCCTCCGTATCCACTCCGAGGGTCTGATAGGTGGCGATGTGAACGCGGGCGTTTTTGGCACGGTTGCCGCCGTCATAGCCGCTCTGCCGGACTTCCGCCGCATCCGAGCCGAAAACGTTTTGAAACGCGGCAAGCGCCTGAGAGCGGAGTTCGTCCCGGTCGCAAAGGAAAAGGGCGCGTTTGAGTTGCCCCGCATCGGCTATGCGCTTGAGAAGGTTGACGGCTATGAAGGTTTTGCCCGCGCCGGTCGCAAGGCTCAGCAGGGCGCGGGGCGGCTCGCCGCTTCGCGCATTGCGGGCGACTTTTTCCAGCACGGAGCGAATGGCGGCGTCCTGATAGTATCTGCGCGCCCCCTCGCCGTTGTGGTAGGGCTTGAGGAGCGGCTTGGCGGCTTCATCTTCCAGAGCGAAGCCCATGTTTTGCTCGTAACGTCTGCGGAGGCTTTCCGGTGAGGGGAATTCGCTCATCGGCTTTGGTTCTGCGGTCAGTCCGGTAAAGCGGTCGTATTCAATGAACAGATGGCCGTTTGAGGAAAAGACAAACGGCACATTCAGCAGTCTGCTGCGGGCGTATGCCTTTGCCTGATCAAGCCCGTGGCCGGGGGGAAGGTCGGTTTTCTTGGCTTCAATAAGTGCCACCGCCACCGGCTGGGCGTCCGCCGAGACTTTTATGCGGAGAGTGTAATCCACCTGCCCGCGCGCGCGGCGGCGCGCCCTGCCGCCGATGATTTCAATGCCGCCCGCCGTTTCCTCGCGGCGTATCATGTCTTCGGTCCAGCCGCATTTGTGAATTGCGGGGTCAATCAGTTTGGCGCGGGTGTCCGCCTCGGAAAGACCGGTATTAACGGGAGATGTCATCGGGCATTTCCCTTTTTCCTGTTGCTTGCCATAAAGTTCCCCTTATTAAAACAGGGCGGTATAAATCGGTCAATTGCGCTGTTTTCAAATTCCAACCTCACACTTGAACTCCGAATGTTGCCGTAAAACTAACATTCACTTGCACAGTAACATCGGCAATGTTACATATCCGCTATCCAGCCCGCGCAACCACATTCCCCCACCCGTCAACCTCACACCTGAACTCCGGCGTTACCATCAGCACGGACGTATCCTCAAACACCAGCGCGGGGCCCTCAAACCTGAAACCGGGACCGAAATCCTCCCTCCGGTAGGTTTTGAACTTCCGGCAAACCCCGCCGCGCCACACATCCCTCTCTCCGGACGGAACACTCCCGCCGCGCGGCTTCATCTCCGGCAGCGCCGCGCCGCTCTTTTCCCCGTGAGCGCGGATTCTGACCGCAGTTGTCTCAACGGCAATGTCCTCCATCACATAGCCGAACCTTTTCAAATGCAGTTTGTGAAACTCCTCCGTCAAACCGGCTGAAAACGGTACGGTGATCTCATGCGACTGCCCCTTGTATCTGGCGTCAACAAACTTTTCCGCTCTCAGCATTTCCCCGCCGTCCCGCGCCGCCGCCTCAAGCCCGGCAAGAGCGGCCTCCACCTTTCCGGCCTCCTCCGGCACGGACGCAAAACAGGTTTTTGCATAGTCCTTGTAAACATCCGAAAGCAACGTTCCCAGCGCGGAAAGCGCGGCGGGGTAAACGGGGAAGACAACCTCTTTCATGCCCGTCTCAAGGGCGAGGTCGCAACAGTGAAGCCCCGCCGCGCCGCCGTAGCCCAGCAGAGAGAACTCCCTCGTGTCCGCGCCCCCGCCCGCGGCAATCACCCTTATCAGCCGCTCCATTGAGGAGTTGACAACCCGAATGACCGCGCCCGCTTTCTCCTCTGCGCTTGCGCCCGCGCCGGTGTCAAGAGTTTCCACCGCATCTCTCGCCCTTTTTGCAAACAGTTTTTTCCTTCCGCCGAGAAAACGCTCCGGGTCTATCCTTCCCAGAACCACATTGGCGTCCGTAACGGCGGGCAGGCTTCCCGCGCCGTAGCAGGCGGGGCCCGGCTCCGCGCCCGCGCTTTGGGGTCCCACCTTCAACGCCCCTCCCGCGTCCGTCCGCGCAATTGAGCCGCCGCCCGCCCCTATGGTCGCTATCTCTATGCAGTGTGTCCTCAGCGGAACGCCGCCCACCTCATTTTGGGACGCAAACGGCGGCGAGCCGTCGCACAGCGACACATCGGTTGAAGTTCCGCCCATGTCAAAAGTGATGATCTTTTCCCGCCCCGTCATGCGGGCGATCTTGAACGCCCCCGAAACCCCCGCCGCAGGCCCCGATGTGGCAATCCGGACGGGCTCAACAGCCGCCGTCTCCGGGGAGGTTACGCCCCCGTTTGACTGAACCACGGAAACCTTCGCCCCGCCCAGAGAGGCGGACAGCGCCCTCATGTAACCCGAAACGCGCGGAATCAAATACGCATTTGCGACAGTGGTGGAAGCCCTTTCGTATTCCCTGAACTCCGGCGACACCGAAGACGACAGCGACACGGGAACGCCGGTTTTTTCAAGGGCGCGCCCGGCGGCCTCCTCGTGGGACGGGTTTGCGTAGGAATGAAGAAAACAGACCGCAACCGCCTCCGCGCCCGACTTTCCCGCCAAAGCCGCCGCCTCTTCCAGCTCCCGCTCCGAAGGGACGGCAAGCGCGGCGCCGGTGTGGTCAACCCTCTCGCGGACGCCTATTCTCAATTCGCGCGGAACAAGGCCGGGGTCTTTTTCCCAGAACAGGTCGTAAAGTTTGCCCCGGTTCTGCCTGCCTATCTCCACAATGTCTTCAAAGCCGCGCGTTGTTATGAGAACGGTTTTCGCGCCCTTTCTCTCAATGAGCGCGTTTGTGGCGACGGTTGTTCCGTGAACGATTTCAAAACCGCCCCGCGCCACATCGCCCACACACCGCGAGACGCCTTCGGACGGGTCGGAGGGGGTGGAGGGAACTTTGTGAATGCGAACCGTCCCGCCGTCAAAAAACGCCAGGTCGGTGAAAGTTCCCCCGACATCAACCCCGATTTTAAGGATGGAAGGTTTCAGTCTTTCCTGCCGGGACTTGAGAAGCCGACCTTCTTTTCAGCTATCTCCTTGAGCGCCGTGAGGATGGGTTTGTGCTCTTCCTGAACCACCGAACTTTTGTCCAGATTTTTCTCCACAACTTCGGCGGAGGGAACTTCTCCCGATTCCTCCATCTCGGCGGCGGCCGCCTCGGCAAGCATCTTCTCTTTCTCAAGTATGCTCGCCTTCTTCATCACTATCTGCCGCGCTCTTTTCATCGCAATCACCGCAAGCGCAAATCTGTTGCCTACCACATCCATGCAGTCTTCTATGGTAACTCTTGCCATTTTCTTCCCTCCGGGCGCGCAGTTGCGCGATTGGGTAATATAGCACAAGTAAACGGGACGGAAAGACGGAAGATGGACACGGGCAGAATAAAATTCGGAGCGGACGGGCTTGTTCCCGTTATCGTTCAGGACCGCCGGAGCGGAAAGGTGCTGATGATGGCATGGGCAAACGAGGAGGCGCTTCTTGAAACCGAACGCGCGGGCACGGCGCACTTCTGGAGCCGCTCGCGCGGAAAACTGTGGAACAAGGGCGAAGAGTCCGGCAACTTTCTGGATGTTAAGAAGATACTGATTGACTGTGACGGCGACTGCGTTCTGATGCTTGCCGACCCGCGCGGGCCCGCCTGTCACACGGGCGGCGAAACCTGTTTTTTCACCGATGCGGACGGGGCGGAGGCGACCGCCGCAAGGGCGCTGCAGGAAATGTTTGAAACCGTCAGGGACAGGAAGAAAAATCCCAAAGAGAAATCGTATGTGAGCGATTTGTTTAGGGGCGGCATAGACAGAATAGCGAGGAAGATCACCGAGGAGGCGGGCGAAACCGTCATTGCGGCAAAAAACGACGACCCCCGCGAACTGGTGTCCGAAATGGCCGACCTGTGGTTTCACTGCGCGGTTCTGCTTGCCGAAAAAGGGCTCTCTCCCGCCGATGTGGATATTGAGATTGAAAAGCGCCTCGGCGTCTCCGGCCACGGAAAAACCAAAAGCAAACCCTGAACCGCCGCGCTTGCGGCTTGCGCGCCTTTCCATTAAAATCGCCTCTCATGGCGAACCGGTGGAAGAGAACGGATATATGCGGCGACTTGCGCCCGTCCGATGAGGGGCGCGAAGTCACGGTTATGGGCTGGGTGCAGTCCGGGCGCGACCACGGCGGCGTGATTTTCATAGACATCCGCGACCATGGCGGCATTGTTCAGGCGGTTTTTGACCCCTCAAGGGGGGGTCCGCACGCCGTTGCGGACGCATTCAGAAGCGAATGGGTGGTCGCCGTCAGGGGCAGGGTGGTGAGGAGAGAGCCCGCAATGGTCAACCCCTCCATGCCGACCGGCGAAATAGAGATAGTCGCCACGGACGCCGAGGTTTTCAACAAATGCCCGGAGTTGCCGTTTCCCGTTGAAGACAACGTGGAGGCGGACGAGCCGATAAGGATGAAATACAGGTTTCTTGACCTTCGCCGCCCCGAAATGCGCGACTCCCTGCTGCTTCGCCACCGCATTGTGTCCGCGGCGCGAGGGTATCTGGAGTCCGCCGGTTTTGCGGAAATAGAAACGCCCCTGCTCACCAAGGCGACCCCGGAGGGCGCGCGGGACTTTGTCGTCCCGTGCAGGCAGGCGGGCGGCTTTTACGCCCTGCCGCAGTCGCCCCAGTTGCTCAAGCAGATGCTTATGGCGTCCGGCTTTGACCGCTACTATCAGGTCGCGCGCTGCTTCCGCGATGAAGACCTCAGGGCGGACAGGCAGCCGGAGTTTTCGCAGATAGACCTTGAAATGGCGTTTGCGGACGAGGGCGATGTGAAGGGGGCGGTTGAGGAACTTGTCCGCCGGTGTTTTGCGGAGGGCGGAATAAATGCGTCTCCGCCGTTTGAAAGAATCAGTTATGCGGACGCGATGGAACGTTACGGGTGCGACCATCCCGACATGAGGTTCGGTCTTGAATTGCGGGGCGTGTCGGAGGTTTTCGCCGGTTCGGAGTTTAAGGTTTTTTCGTCCGCGCTTCAGAAGGGCGGGATAATCAAGGCGCTCACTCTGGGGGGCGAAGGCGAGGGCATTTCACGCAGAGACATTGACGAGATGACTGAAGAGGCGGTGTCGCTCGGCGCGGGCGGGCTTGCGTGGATACGGCTTGCGGAGGGCAAGTGGCAGTCTCCCATTGCGAAGTTTCTCTCGGACGGCGAGAAGGCGGCTTTGCTTGAAAAAACGGGCCTTGCAGGCGCGCCGGGCGGGCTCATCTTTTTCGGCGCGGGAGACGCCGCCACCGTGAACGCCGTGCTGTCCGCCGTCCGGCTGTCCGCGGCGCGGCGGCTGGGGCTGATAAAAGAGGGTGAATACAAGTTTGTATGGGTGGAGAATTTCCCGATGTTTGAACGCGAGCCGGGAGGCCGCCTCAAGGCGGTTCACCATCCCTTTACCGCTCCCGCCCCCCAAAGCGCGGACAGTTTTGAGACGGACCCCGAAAACGCCCTTTCACGCGCCTACGACATAGTGCTCAACGGCGTGGAACTGGGCGGGGGCAGCGTGAGGATTCACAACAGGGAGATGCAGGAGGCCGTCCTGAGGGTGGTTGGCATGGATGAGGCGCGCGCTGAAGAGCAGTTCGGTTTCTTTCTCAGGGCGCTGGAGTTCGGCGCGCCCCCGCACGCGGGCGTGGCGCTTGGGCTTGACAGAATGGTAATGATGGCGGCGGGGCGCGGCAGCATAAGGGATGTTACGGCGTTTCCGAAAACCCAGAAGGGCGCCTGCCCGCTGACCGGCGCGCCGTCCGGCGTAAGTTCCGAGCAGATGGCGGAACTGGGGCTCAGAAAGGTTTGAGGGCGGGCGCGCATGAAACTCGTCTTCATGGGAACGCCTGAGTTTGCGGCGGTGTCTCTGCGCGCCCTTGCGCGCCTCCACAGGGTTGAAGCCGCCTTCTGTATGCCCGACAGGCCCGCCGGGCGCGGCGGCGCGGTTTCCCCGCCCGCTGTGAAACTTGCGGCGGCGGAGTTTGGGATACCTGTTTTTCAGCCCGAAAACGCGGGGTTGCTTGAGGGCGAATTGAAACGGTTTCAGCCGGATGCGGTTTGTGTGGTCGCCTACGGGTTCATACTTCCGCCTTCCGTTTTATCTTTGTTTCCGGGGCGTTTCATAAACCTTCACGCCTCCCTGCTTCCCGCCTACAGGGGGGCCGCGCCAATCAACCGCGCCGTGATGGCGGGCGAGACAAAAACCGGCCTTACCACCATGCTCATAAGCGGCGAACTGGACGCGGGAGACATTCTGCTCAGTTGCGAAATACAAATCGGAGACGATGACAGCGCGGAGGATTTGCTGCCGGTGATGGCGGAGCGCGGCTCGGAACTCCTGCTTGAGACACTGCGGGCGGTTGAAGCGGGAACGGTCAGCCCGCGCCCGCAGGACCATTCCGCGGCGACCCTCGCCCCCGCGCTTACGAAAGAGGACGGGCGGATAGACTGGACGAAGCCCGCCCGCGACATATGCAACCGGATACGCGGGACGGCCCCGTGGCCCGGCGCGTTCACAAGCACAGGCGGCGGGACGCTCAAAATAATCCGCGCCCGTTTCCGCCGGGGGGAGGGCGAGCCGGGGGAGATTCTTTCCTGCGAAAAGACCCTTGTTATCGCCGCCGGGCGGGACGCGGTTGAGGCGACCGAGGTTCAGGCGGAAGGGAAGAGAAGAATGCCCGCCGGGGATTTTCTGCGCGGGGCGCGGCTCAAAACCGGCGATATTATGGGGCGTTCCTAATCGCCGCCGTGGCGGGTTGCCCACATAAGTTTTGTTTTCAGGATGGAGAAGTAGTCCGTAAAGGGAGACTTCACAAGGTTGACCGAGCGGTCGGACTTTGTTACCACAACCTCCCCTCCGGAGCGGACGGGGCGCGCCAGCCTGCCGTCAAGCGTGGCCGTCAGGTCTGCGCCGTCCGGCGAGGGATGGCGGAAACGTATCTCGTTTTCGTTTGACACCACGAGGGGGCGGTTGGCGAGGGTGTGCGGGCATATCGGCGTTATCACGGTCAGGGGAAGGGTGGGATGCACCACGGGGCCGCCCGCAGAAAGCGAGTATCCGGTTGAGCCCGTGGGCGTTGAGCATATAATGCCGTCCGCCTTGAAGGTGGTTATGTGCGAGCCGTCTATGTGGAGTTCAAGGTCTATAATCTTGGTCGCGGTCGCGCAGTTCACCACCACATCGTTGAGCGCCTCGCCCGACCATTTTTCATCGCCTTCAATCCGCACGGAGAACATTTCCCGTTTTTCGGTCTCGTAGTCGCCCGCGCGTATTTTCTCAAGCATCGCGCCCGCCTCTTCAACCTTGCATTCGGCGAGAAACCCCAGCCCGCCGAGATTTATGCCGAGCACGGGCGTCGGGCTTCCGCTCAAAAGGCGAGCCGCGCCGAGGAAGGTTCCGTCTCCGCCGAGGGAGAAAACCATATCGGCGAGCGCCGGCAGGTCTTTCGCGTCCGCAAGCGGAGACACGCCGCTTGCTTCGCCCAGTTTGCGCTCCACCACCGGCTTAACGCCGGACTGTTCAAACATCCGGCACAGGTCGGCGGTCATTTTTCTGACCTCCTCCCTGTCCGCCGCGCCTAAAATGCCTATTGTTTTGACGGCTTTCATTCCCGCGCCTCCCCGGAGGTCAGATATGTTTTTATGAAGTCGCCCAGTTCGCCGTCAAGCACGGCGGTTACGTCGCTTTTTTCAAACTCCGTCCGGTGGTCTTTCACCATTCTGTAGGGGTGCATAACGTAAGACCTTATCTGATTTCCCCAGCCGATGTCTTTTTTGGACGCGCTCAAATCGCTCAGTTTTTCGCGCTGTTTTTCGGTTTCAATTTTATAGAGGCGGGCCTTGAGAACCTTCATTGCGCTCATCCTGTTCTGGTGTTGAGACCTTTCGTTCTGGCAACTGACCACCGTTCCGGTGGGTATGTGCGTTATGCGGACGGCGGAGTCTGTTTTGTTGACGTGCTGCCCGCCCTTGCCGCCCGCCCGGAAGGTGTCAACCCGCAGGTCTTTTTCATCAACGACCACCTCCACCGAGTCGTCTATTTCCGGCGCGATAAACACCGAGGCAAATGAGGTGTGCCTTCTTTTGTTTGAGTCAAACGGCGAGATTCTCACAAGCCTGTGGACGCCGCTTTCTCCCTTCAGGTAGCCGTACGGGTGGTCGCCGGAAACAAGCAGTGTCGCGCTCTTTATTCCCGCCTCGTCCCCGTCCTGGCAGTTCAGTATTTCCACCGCGAAGCCGTTTTTGTCGCAGTAGCGCAAGTACATTCTATAAAGCATGTCCGCCCAGTCCTGCGCTTCGGTTCCGCCCGCGCCCGCGTTGATTTCCACGATGGCGCCTTTTGAGTCGTCCTCGCCGCCGAGCATTTTTTTGAATTCAAGCGCGGCGATTTTTTCGGACAGGGAGGAGAGGAGTTCCGACAGTTCGCCTTTGAGTTCTGCGTCTTCCTCTTCGGCGCAAAGTTCGGCGAGCGCCCCGGCCTCTTTCAGTCCGGAGGCGACTTCCTCCCAGTTATTTATGTCGGTTTTAAGCGCGGCGCGTTCGGCGAGCGCCGTCTGCGCTTTTTCCCTGTCGTCCCAGAATCCGGGGGCGTTTGAGAGTTCGTCTATTTCGTCCGCGCGTTTTTGTTTGCCGCCGGGGTCAAAGAAACCCTCTTAT
>JAPOUR010000012.1 GCA_026708565.1 Candidatus Dadabacteria bacterium | reverse complement strand
CGGAACAGGGCGTCTTGGGCTTGAAATGTCCGCAAGATCAAGCGGCGGCGTTGGCGCTTCTCTGGCGCTGGCATACAGGGGCGACTTCGGAGACGCGGCCTCGGGCAGCGGCCTTGAACTCGGCGGCGGCCTGAACTTTGCCGCCCGCTCCGTCGGCCTGAGTGTTGACCTTGACGGCCGCGTATTGGTTCTCCAGAGCGATGACCTGAAAGAATACGGCTTCTCCGGCGACATATCCTGGTCGCCGCGCGGCAAGGAAAAAGGCCCGTATGTGTCCTTCCGCCCGTATCTGGGAGCCACCGGCGACAAACGCGACACCCTTTGGGACCGCAGAATAGAGGACATGAGCATTGACTCCTCGGCGCAGCGGAAATACGAACTTGAATTCGGCTACGGGATGCCTCTGATGCGCGACAGCGGAACGGTGAAGGTGTTTGCCCGCGGCGACATTGAAGACGGCGAGACAACCACAAAGTCCGGCGGTGTGGACATTGAAACAGTCGGCGGCGTAACCGCAGGCTACGAAACCGTTGACCGCATAGGCGGAGCGCCGGTTGAACACCGCGGCTACATAGAGTTTACGAAACAGTTCTAAACCGGGGCATAGCCCCACAACCCCACACGGACAGACACGGACGGTTGCGGCTCCGCCGCTTTTGGATTAATGGCGGGGGTTTCTCTGCGTCCGTGTTTGTCCGTCCAAAGTTTCACCTTTGCCGTATTTGCTTTTTAGCCCCGCCTCATATATAAATTAGGCATGCCTAATTTTGAAGGAGGAGCCATGTGCAGCCAAACCACTCAGGATTACCTGAAAGCGATTTACGAACTGTCGGAACGCTCAGACAGGGTTATGACCAAAGACATTGCGGCAAAACTCAAAGTTTCCCCACCCTCCGTTACGGAGACGGTCAGAAAACTCGCCGCGAAAAAACTGCTTGTTCACAAGCCGTATCGGGGCGTCCGGCTGACCAAAGCGGGCGAGAAAATCGCCCTTGAAATGATAAGACACCACCGCCTCATAGAACTCTATCTTCAAGAGGCGCTCGGCATCCCGTGGGACAAGGTTCACGAAGAGGCGGACAGATGGGAACACTTCATATCCGAGGATGTGGAAGACAGAATGGATGAAAAACTGGGCTTCCCGACCGTTGACCCGCACGGGGCGCAGATACCCACCAGAGACGGCGTTTTGCTGCTTCGGAGAAAGTGCGAGACGCTCAGCAATCTTGCCGCGGGCGACAGCGGGGTTGTCGCCGAGGTGAGCGACCATGATTCGGAAATGCTTCAATACCTTGGGGAAAAGGGCATGTTTCCGGGCGCGGCAATAACGGTGAAAAATGTTGAGCCGTTTGACGGGCCCATCACCGTAACGGTGAACGGACGGAAGCACAGCATAGGCGGAGGCATAGCGCAGCACGTGTCCGTTACCGATGTGCGCAAAGCCGACACCCGCAAGACAGATGTCCGCAAAGCGGCGGGGGGAGGCGGAAGATGAGACTGCTTGCGTTTGTTATTTTTCTATTCGCCGCCGCGCCCGCGCTCTGCCACGAGACGGGCATGCCGCACAGCCACGGCGGCATAAAGGTTGTTTCCACAACCGGCATCGTGAATGACGTGGTTGTGAATGTGGGCGGCGGCAGGGTGATGGCAAAGTCCCTCATGGGCTCCGGCATTGACCCGCACCTCTACAGGGCGACCGCCGGAGACATCAGGACTCTTGCGTCCGCCGACATCATCTTTTATCACGGGCTTCACCTTGAGGGGAAAATATCCGACGTGCTTGAGGGCATGAAGAGGCGCGGAAAAAACACCGTTGCCGTAACGCGCGGCATTCCACGGGATATGCTCATTCCGGCGGGCGGGACATCCTATGACCCGCATGTGTGGTTTGACCCCCGGCTGTGGAAGTTCGCCGTTGAGGCGGTCGCGCAGGCGCTTGCCGCCGCCGACCCCGAAGGGGCGGACTATTATGCGGAAAACGCCCGCGCCTATATGGCGTCTCTCGGCAAGATTGATGACTACGCCCGCGCCATGGCGCGGCAGGTTCCGCCGGAAAAGAGGATAATCATCACCTCTCACGATGCGTTCGGATATTTCGGCAGGGCTTACGGCTTCAAGGTGGCCGCGCTTCAGGGCGTCAGCACGGTTTCGGAGGCGGCAATCTCCGATGTTCTCCGCGTAACGGGGCTTATAGTCAAAAACCGCCTGCCCGCAATTTTCACCGAAACCTCGGTTTCGGAACGTTACATAAAGTCTGTCAGGGAGGCCGCAAAACGCGCGGGCGTGAAGGTCGCCATAGGCGGCAAACTTTATTCGGACGCTTTGGGCGCGCGCGGCTCCGGGCATGAGACCCTCGGCGGCATGTTCACCCACAATGTTGATGTAATATGCTCGTCCCTGTCCGGTCGCAAGGTTGCCGGAGCCGGGGCTGAAACTCCCGCGCCCTCCCGCTTTTAGACGGCTTTTCCGCCATGGACAATTCGCTTGAAGTTGACGGGCTGACGGTCTGCTACTCCGGCGACGCCGCCCTGTGGGACGCCTCATTTTCCGTTGCGCGCGGCTCGCTTATGGCAGTGGTGGGACCCAACGGGGCGGGCAAAACCACCCTGATAAAAGCGGTTCAAAACCTTGTTCCGAGGGCGGCGGGGGAAGTCTTGTTTTTCGGCGGCCGCTACGAGGCGGCAAGAAGATCGGTCGCTTATGTGCCGCAGCGGGGCAATGTTGACTGGAATTTCCCCGCAAGTGTCAAAGATGTGGTTCAGATGGGCACGTATCCGTCCCTCGGCTGGATAAGGAGGCCCGGAAAAAAGGAGCGGCGCAGAACCTTTGAGGCGCTTGAGAAAACGGGGCTCGCCCGCCTCGCGGGCAGGCAGATAGGCGAACTTTCCGGCGGTCAGAGGCAAAGGGTTTTCATAGCGCGCGCCCTTGCGCAGGATGCGTCTCTTTATCTTATGGACGAGCCGTTTCAGGGAGTTGACAAGACAACCGAAACCGCCGTCGCCCGGCTGATGAGGGAAATGAGAGACGGCGGCAAAACCGTTGTCGCCGTTCACCACGACCTCGGAACCGTGCCCGATTACTTTGACTCCGTTACCCTGCTCAACCGCAATGTTATCGCAAGCGGCGGGGTCTCCGGCGTGTTCACCGATGAAAACATCCGCCGCGCCTACTCCCCGGCTTCCGCAACGGAGGGGAAGCGCGGCGGCGTGAAACCAAACCCGTAGGCGGCTCGCATGGGGTTTTTCGCCGAAATGTTTACCGACTACACGGTTTCGGTGATTCTGTCCGGAACCGCCCTTCTGGGGCTGGTCTCCGGCATGTGCGGGGCGGTTGTGTTCGTGAGGAAGGAAACCCTGCTTGCGGACGCCGTATCCCACGGCTGCCTTCCGGGGGTCGCGCTCGGTTTTATGGCGGCGGGCGGCAAGTCATCCCCGGCTCTTCTGGCGGGCGCGTTTGTTACCGCTTTTCTTGCGGCGGGCTTTGTGCGGCTCGCCCGCTCGGTTCCCGCAATCAAAACCGACAGCGCTCTCGCCATGGGCGTTTCCCTGTCGTTCGGGGTCGGCATTGTTCTTCTGACCGCCATACAGAAGTCCGGCGCGTCCGGGCAGGCGGGGCTGGACAGGTTTCTTTTTGGTCAGGCAAGCGCCATGTCCCTTGGCGACCTCAAAACCATACTGCTCGCCGGGGCGGTCATCGCGGCGGGGCTGGCGGTTTTCTGGAAGCAGGTCAGTCTGGTCTGCTTTGACGGCGAATACGCGCGCGCCGCCGGGTTCAGAACGCGCGCGGCGGGATTTTTCATAAATACCGCGCTTGTCTGCGTAACGGTGGCGGGCGTTGAGACGGTGGGGGTTGTGCTGATGTGCTCAATGCTTGTCGCGCCTGCGGTCGCCGCAAGGCACTTGACCGGGGGGCTGGGCGCCATGGTGGTTGTGTCCGCAATTTTCGGGGCGACCGGCGGGGTTGCGGGGTCGGTGGCGAGTTGGAAAATTCCGGGCGTTCCCACGGGGCCCGCCATAGTGATTTGCCTCACGGCGGCGGCGGTGTGCGCCCTGATTTTGCGCCGGAGGGCTGAAGCCTGATGAGCCCGGAAGCCGAAATACGGGCGGTCGCGGCCCTTGTGTCGGTGAGTTGCGCCGTTATAGGAACTTTTCTGGTTCTGAGGGGCAAGGCGATGGCGGCGGACTCAATAAGCCACTCCATACTTCCGGGAATAGTCGCGGGTTTTCTTCTGACCGGCAGCCTGTCATCGCCGCTTATTGTTCCGTTCGTGTTTGCGGCGGCGCTTCTGAGCGCGTTTCTCTCCGAGACGCTCTCGCGCAGCCGGCTCATGTCCGCAGACTCTTCAATAGCGTTTGTATATCCGTTCCTGTTCAGCGCGGGCGTGATACTGGTGTCAAAATACGCCGGGAAAGCCCATCTGGATGTTGACTCCGTTCTGCTGGGTGAGATAGCGTTTGCCCCCCTTGACCGGCTCACATGGGGCGGCGCGGATTTGGGGCCCGTTTCCCTTTATTCCGCAGGCGCGGCGGCGCTTGCGTGTCTGCTTTTTGTGTCGCTTTTTTACAAGGAATTGAAGATGTCAACCTTTGATGAGACCGCCGCGCGGACGGCCGGATTGTCTGGTCGGGTTCTTTCCGCGTGCTTCTGGGCGGTGGTGTGCTTTACTTGCGTTTCCGCTTTCAGCGCGGCGGGCTCGGTCATGCTCATAGCCCTGATAACCACGCCCCCGTGCTGCGCCCTTCTTCTGACGGACAGGCTTTCCTCCGCCCTTGTTCTCGGTGCGGCGTTCGGCGCGTTCGGCGCGTTTGCCGGTTTTGAAGCGGCGGCGCATTTCAACACCAACATAGCGGGAGCGGTGGTTACGGTTCTCGGAGCCGTGTTTCTGGTTGTCCTCGCGTTTGCGCCGAAAAAGGGGCTTGTTGCCCGCGCCCTCAGGCGGCGGGCGCAAAGGGCGGAGATAAAGGCGGCTCTTGCGTCCGCCCGCCGGGGCGCTTGCGTTTGAGCGCGCCGCTGTTAGGCTAACTGCCGTTGCTATGACCAGATCCGAGATGGCAAGAAAAATCTCCTACAAGTTCCGGCTTTCCGGTTCCGAGTCGGAAAAAGCGCTTGACGCCATAGTGAAAGGAATGGAATCCGCCGTGTCGTCCGGCTCGCGGGTTGAGATAAGGGGATTCGGAAGTTTCTACACCAAGGACTGCAAGCCCTACACAGGCAGAAATCCGCGAACCGGAGAGAGTGTCAGCGTGGAGGCGAAGAGGCTTCCGTGCTTCAGGCAGGGCAAAGACATAAAAAAGTCCTTAAAAAGGGTTTGACTCCGGGGACATGGCCTTACTTGACATCCTGCTTTACCCCGACCCCGGACTGAGAAGGAAAAGCGCCAAGGTTCAAAAGATAGACGCCTCCGTGCGCCGCTTTCTGGATGATATGGCTGAAACCATGAAGGCGGCTCGCGGCATAGGGCTTTCCGCCCCTCAGGTGGGAAGGAACATAAGGGTTGCGCTGGTGTCGGACGCGCGCGATTTTGAATCACCGGACGGGGATGAAAATGCAAAGCCGCCGCAGGATATGCCCGTTATAGAGATGATAAACCCCGTTTTCAAAGGCGGCTCCGGACGGGAATTTGATACGGAGGGCTGCCTGAGCATTCCGGGTTTCATCGCAAAAGTGGGGAGAAAGAAAACCGTTGAGGTTGAGTGGCTCACACGGGACGGCGAAATCCGCTCCATGACCGCGGGCGGCCTCACGGCGAGAATAATCCAGCACGAAGCCGACCACCTTGACGGAATTCTGTTTGTTGACCGCCTGAGCCGTCTCAAAAGGGAGATGATGTTCAAAAAAATGGACAGGGCTTTTGCCGACCGCGAAGATGAGGGGGAAGGGTAGATGCCCCCGGACGCAAACATAATTAAGGCGTCGCGCCTTGCCGAAGGGGTCGCCCCCTTTTATGTGATGGAGGTTCTTGAGCGGGCGACCCGCATGGAGAGCGGCGGCACGGACATTGTCCACCTTGAGGTGGGGCATCCCGACCTTCCGACCGCCCCGGAGGTGTGCGAGGCGGCCATGGACTCCATAAGGCGTGGCGAGACCGGTTACTCTCCGAGCCCCGGCATAGAGCCGCTCAGGGAGGCGGTTGCGGAATCCGCCAACTCGCGATACGGGCTCAGCCTGACCGCCGACAACATACTGATAACCTCCGGCAGTTCGCCCGCTCTGCTTCTTGCGATGATGTGCGTTGTGAACCCCGGCGACGAGGTTGTCATAACTTCGCCCTGCTATGCGTGTTATCCGGGCGTCATCAGGGCTGCGGGAGGCGTTCCCGTGGAGGTTCCGGTTTATGCCGGGGAGGATTACCGGATTGACATCGGACGGGTGAGGAGGGCGCTCAATCCGAAAACAGCGGCGATAATCATCAACTCTCCCTCCAACCCCACCGGGGCCGTTCTTGATGACGATGCGCTTGGGGCGGTCTGCTCGCTGGGTCTTCCCGTGGTGTCGGACGAGATATACCACGGGCTTGAATACGGCGTGAAGTCGCGCTCCGCGCTGAACCACACGGAGCGCGCAATTGTGGTGAACGGATTTTCAAAACTGTGCTCAATGACCGGCTGGCGGCTCGGCTACATGGCGGCGCCCCGCGAGGTAATACTGGCCGCCCGGAAACTTCAGCAGAACCTGTTTATATCGCCCAACATGTTTGTTCAGCACGGCGGCATTGCGGCGGTAAAAAGCGTTGTGCCGCGCGCGGGAGAGATAGCCGCCGCTTTTTCGGAGCGCAGAGACGCGATGGAGCGGGAGTTGAGGCGCATAGGGCTTCCTCCGTGCGGGCGGCCGCGCGGCGCTTTTTACATGTTCGTCAAGCCCCCCGGCGGGGCGGGGCGCGACTCGCGCGCGCTTGCGTTTGACATCCTTGAGAAAACCGGAGTCGCCGTTACGCCCGGTGTTGACTTCGGAAGCGAGGGGGAGGGGCATTTGCGCCTCTCGTACGCCAACTCCGTTGCCAACATAGAGAAGGGCGTAAGAAGGCTGGGAAGTTATCTGGCGGGTTCCGGTTGAACGCTTCCGCCGCCGGTGTATTTTTAAGGCAATGAGAACAAAACTTGCAGCAGCGAACTGGAAGATGAACAAACCCCGCGCCGGGGCGGCGGATTTTGCCCGCGCCCTTGTCGGCAGGTTTCCGGACGCAGGCTGCGACATTGCGCTTTTCCCGCCTTTTACGGCGATGGACGCGGTTTCAAGCGGGGCGGGAGGCCGGATAATGTTAGGCGCGCAAAATGTTTTTTATGAAGAGAGCGGCCCCTATACCGGAGAGGTCTCGTGCGGGATGCTGAAGGATGCGGGTTGCGGCATGGTGATAGTCGGGCATTCGGAAAGAAGGCGCATTTTCGGCGAAAGCGACGAGACCGTGGCGGCGAAAACAAAAGCGGTCGCCGATTGCGGAATGCGCGTTCTTTTGTGCGTGGGGGAAACGGCGGAGCAGAGGGCGGACGGCGGGGCTGCGGCGGTTGTGAGGCGGCAGATTGAGGCCGCCATCCGGGGCGTTTCACCCCGGAGCATTACTGTCGCATACGAGCCGGTCTGGGCAATCGGAACGGGTAACAGCGCCCGGATATCCGATATTGAGGAGATGCACGAAGGCATAAGGGGGGTTTTGTCCGCCCTTTACGGCGCGGATGCGGAGGGCGTCGGCGTGGTTTACGGCGGCAGCGTGAACGCCCGCAACGCGCGGGACATAGCCGGGGCGGCGGGCGTGGACGGGATGCTTGTCGGGGGCGCGAGCCTTGAACTTGAGACATTTGCCGTCATAATAGAGGCGATTTTGGCGGTCTGAAAATGGAATTTCTTGTGCCTTTCATAAAAACAGCGCACATTGCGGTGGCGTTTATAATGATAGTCATCATTTTGATGCAGCCGGGCGGCAGCGATGAGTTGGGAACGGTTTTCGGCGGCGGCGGAACCTCGGAGTCGGTTTTCGGGGCGGGCGGCGCGACCACATTCCTCTCAAAAGCGACCCGTTTTATGGCGGTGGTGTTTGTTGCCACCTCCCTGCTGCTTGGATATATTTCAATCAGGCAGTCGTCTTCATCGGTGTTTGATTCAGGGGGTGTTCCCGCGGGGACGGAAATCCCCGCAGAGGCGAATGCGCCCGGCGGGGCGGAAGTTCCCGATGAGACACCCGCGCCTGATTCTTCGGGAGGTGAGTAACAAGTGGCATACATAATTGCGGAACCATGCATAGACGTAAAGGATAAATCCTGTGTTGAGGCCTGCCCGGTGGACTGCATATACGAGGGCGACAAGCAACTTTACATACATCCGGACGAGTGCATTGACTGCGGGGCGTGTGTTGACCCCTGCCCCGTGGACGCGATATTCCATGAAGATGAACTTCCCGAAAAATGGGAGGATTTTGTCAAGGAAAACAGCGACTTCTTTGAGGGGAAAACAGATCTCCGCCCCGCAACGAAAGATTGAAAAAGACCGCCTGAAAAAGAGGGCGTCGCGCGTTCTGAAGTTTCTGCGCGCCGCCTATCCCGATGCGCGGTGCCACCTTGACTACAACTCGCCGTTTGAACTTCTAATCGGCTGCATACTGTCAGCGCAGTGCACGGACAAGAGGGTCAACTCCCTCACGCCGGGGCTTTTCAGGAAATATCCCGCCCCCCGCAGTTTTGCGTCCGCAAAGCCGGGGGAACTTGAGAAGGACATTTTCAGCGCGGGGTTCTACAAAAACAAGGCGCGCGCCATTATCGGGTGTTCGGGTGTGATTGACCGCAGGCACGGGGGAGAGACGCCCTCAACAATGGAGGAGCTGACCGCGCTTCCGGGGGTCGGCAGAAAGACCGCCAATGTGGTTCTTGGAAACTGGTTCGGCAAACCCGGAATAATAGTTGACACTCACATATCCCGCCTTTCCCGCAGGCTGGGTTTCAGCGCGGCAAAGACCGCGGAAGCGATAGAGAGAGACCTTATGCTTCTTGTGCCCGAAAAAGAGCGGACATTTTTCTCCAACTCTCTCGGCGACCACGGAAGGGAGATTTGCAAGGCGAGAAAGCCGCTGTGCGCGGAGTGCGGGATTTTTGACATTTGCGTATGGGAAGGGCGGCGGGAGAAAGCGGCCCCCGCTTCCGGTTGAGAATTTGAATTAAATCGTTACTGTTTTATCCGAAGACACCCATGAGTTCCCCACCCGACCAAACGGCAAAGACGGCTGATATTCCGCCTCAGGAACTGATCACCATCCCCACCCCCGGCGGCGGCGTGAACGCCCTTTTATACAAAGCCGAAAGCGCGGGCGCGGAGAAAGAGCCGATGGTCATTCACGTTCACGGTTTTCTCGGAAACTTTCTTGAAGGAAGCCAGAGGTTTCTGCCGCCCCTTCTCGCCCGCGAGGGCTGCTCGTCAATCGCCATCAACACGCGCTTGTCAAACTTCAGTCTGTTTTTCGGCTACGGCATAGTGGATGACACCCTTCCGCAGATAGACGGCGTTATCAACTACCTCACGGATTTGGGCTATAAAAAAATCTTCCTGTCGGGCTACAGCCTCGGCGGCTGCATAGCCGTCCGATACATGTCCGAAAGGGCCGGAACCAAAGAGGCGGACGCCATAGGCGGCGTCATGGTGATTGCCACCCCGTATTCAATGCCGGACTCCATAAGGCGCAGGTGGGACAGGTGGCAAAGTTCCCCGTCCTACGAACAGGTTTACGAAGAGGCGAAAGAGATACTGGGAGACGACCCGGCACATTCAAAGGAAGACCGCACAATCATCATCCAGCGGGCTCGCGGAGACACCTTCAGACCGGAACACTGCGAAATATACACCTACAAAACGTGGTGGTTTCTTGCGGGCCCGGAAGCCGACGCCTCCAAGACCTACAAACAGATAGGGAAAATCAAAGCGCCCATCATTCTTATACAGGGCTGGGAAGACAAAGTTGTTCTCCCCAATGAGACGCACGACCTCTCTCAAAGGGCGACCGACGCCGGCAACGCCGATGTTTCGGCGTTTTTTCTCAACGCGGGGCACACCCTTGAGGGCAAGGAGGAGGAACTCGGAGAGGTGGTAATAAACTGGATGCGCAGAAGACTGAAGTGAAAAACCGGATTCTAAGTTACGAGGCGCGGGACGGCTTTAAGGTTGACGCGCTTCTGACCACTCCGCCCGCAAGCGGCGGGGATTTGCGCCGCATTCCCGTCATCATTAACATTCACGGGGTTCTCGGAAACTTTCTTGCCCGCGGCACTCCCAAGATCTTCCCGCCCCTTATGCTCGCCCGCGGGTATTCAACATTTTCAATCAACACGCGGATGGCGTTTCTCGGCCAGATAATGGGGACAGGCGTCTTCCCGAAAGCGGCGTGGGACGTTGAACGCTCGGTTGAGATTTTGCTCGGGGAGGGCTTCAAAAACATCTACATACTCGGATACAGCATGGGCGCGAACATAGCCGTTGACTACATGGTCTCCTCCCCGCGCTCGCCGGTGAAGGGGCTTATCCTTGAGGGCTGCTCGTATTCTCTGCCGGAGTCGCAGAAGAAGCGGCTTGACAGGTGGGGCGGCATTCCGCGCTACGATGACATATTTTCAAAGGCGCGGTCTGTCCTCGGGAACGACCCGGAATCTTCAAACAATGACCAAATCTTTGTGGTTTACCGGGCATGGGGGGATTCCCTCAACCCGTCCGATGTTGAGATGTTCACCTATAAAACATGGTGGTTTATGAGGGGCCCGGAGGCCGCGCGCGCAAAAACCTGCGACATCATAAGCGGCGTTTCGGCGCCGGTGCTGTTTATCCACGGGGCGAAAGACGACATAGTGTTTGCGGAGGAACCGGAGCGGCTGCGGGAGATTCTGAACCGGTCGGGCAACGGCGCGGTTGATGTTTCATTTATTCCCGAAGCCGCCCATGACTGCATGGAAAACCCCGATTTTGCGGCGGATGTGATAGACCGCTGGATAAGGGAAGTTGAGGAGTCCGGCGGCTGATATTGAAAAATTGCTCTCCATAATATACCTTGTTGCCCGCCGCCGCAGTCGGCGGTCTGACACGCAGAACCGGTATGACAGCGCAAACAAAACGACGTAAGCCCGGCGATGTGCTATCCGCCCACGGGATTAAGACCTCCGGAGCGGTTTATCACAATCTGTCCGTCCCGCGCCTTTACGAGCAGGCGCTCTCAAGGAATGAGGCCATGGTTGCCGAGGGCGGCGGCCTTGTCGCATACACGGGCAGGCACACCGGGCGCTCTCCGGGCGACCGCTTTATAGTCCGCGACTCCCGCACCAAGGATTCGGTGAACTGGGGGCAGGTGAACCGTCCCATAAGCCCCGCCAACTTTAACGCCCTTTACAAAGGGATGGCGGCGTATCTCTCAAAAAAGGATGTGTTTGTTAAAGACCTGTGCGTGTGCGCGCACCCGAAATACCAGTCTTCGGTGAGGGTCATCAACGAACTTGCGTGGCACAACATTTTTGTAAACAACCTGTTCATCAGGCCTGAGAAGGCTTCCGCCGGAAAGCCGGATTTTACCGTGATGTGCGCGCCGGGCTTTGAAGCCGACCCGAAAAAACACGGCACAAACTCAAAGACCTTCATCATCCTTAACTTCACAAAAAAGATGGCGCTCATCGGCGGAACCGAATACGCCGGGGAGATGAAAAAGTCAATTTTTACGACCCTCAACTTTCTGCTTCCCGACAGGGATGTTTTTCCCATGCACTGCTCCGCCAACGTTGGCGCGCGCGGCGACACGGCTCTGTTTTTCGGGCTTTCGGGAACGGGGAAGACCACCCTGTCCGCAGACTCGGAGAGGAAACTTATCGGAGACGACGAGCACGGCTGGTTTTCCGGCGGCATCTTCAACTTTGAGGGCGGCTGCTACGCCAAGGCGATACGGCTGAACCCCGAAACTGAGCCCGAAATTTACTCGGCCTCCGTGCGCTTCGGCTCCATTCTTGAGAATGTTGAGTTTGACGAACAGACAAGGAAGATAGATTTTGACGGCTCCCGGCACACCGAGAACACAAGGGTCGCCTACCAGATAGACGCGTTGCCGGGGATTGTGGAGAGCGGAACCGGGCCTGCGCCCAAAAATATATTTATGCTGACCTACGACGCCTTCGGCGTCCTGCCGCCGATATCCAGACTTACCCCCCGGCAGGCGATGGACTTCTTTCTGCTGGGATACACCGCAAAGGTGGCGGGCACCGAGCGCGGGGTAAAAGAGCCTCAGACCACTTTCAGTTCCTGTTTCGGCGCGCCGTTTCTGCCGCGCCAGCCGCGTTTTTATGCGGCCATGCTTGAGGAGAGGATGAAGAAATCCGGCGCGAGAGTGTGGCTTCTGAACACGGGCATATCCGGCGGCCCCTACGGAGTCGGGAAGAGGATGCCGCTTCCGCAGACAAGGGCTCTTGTGAAGGCCGCGCTGGACAAGACCATAGACAAAAGCGGCTTTGTAAAAGTTCCCGTTTTCGGTCTTCAGGTTCCAAAATCATGCCCGAATGTTCCGGCAAAACTGCTACAGCCGAGAAAGTGCTGGAAGAGCGCCGCGCAGTATGACACGAAGGCCGCAGAACTGAAAGAGAGGTTTGAGCTTGAGTTGCTCAAGCACAGGGATTAGGGGCCGGGCGGACAGGCTCGCGGGTGTCGCCGCTTTCCTGTTGCCGCTTGCGGCGGCGCTTTGCCTTATGCTGCCGACGGACGCCGCGCAGGCTCGCGGCGACTCTTCAGTCAGAAGGTCGGTGGTCAAAATCCATGTTCAGAAGACCATTCCGTCCTTCAAGCAGCCGTGGGTGGTCAACGGCCCGTCCGAGAGTTCCGGTTCGGGCTGCATCATCTCCGGTCGGCACATACTTACCGGCGCCCATGTGGTTTCACATGCGGCGTTTATCCACGTCAGCAAGTTCGGCGACCCGAAGAAATACACCGCAGACCTGCTCTTCATATCGCACCATGCGGACCTCGCCATTCTGACGGTCAAGGAGAAGGAATTTTTTGACGATGTAAAACCCTTTGAGATAAGCAGGGATTTGGTTCATACGCAGGAGGAGGTTACCGTTTACGGCTTCCCCGTCGGCGGGGAGACGCTCAGCGCGACCAGAGGAATAGTGTCGCGTGTGGAGCATGAGATTTACTCCCACAGCGTGAACCAGCTTCTGATTGCGCAGATTGACGCGCCCATCAATCCGGGCAACAGCGGGGGGCCCGCCGTGGTGGACGGGCAGATTGTCGGGGTCGTGATACAGGCGCTCGTCAGGTCGGAAAGCATCGGATACATGGTTCCCACACCGGTGATAGACCATTTTCTTGACGACATAAAAGACGGCTCCTACGACGGCTTTCCCGTTCTCGGCGTTCAGACTCAGGAGGCGCAAAATCCCGACCTGAGGGAAAGCAAGGGCGTTGAGGAGGAAGACATCGGGGTGCTGGTAAACCGCATAGCGGCGGGCTCGCCCGCATACGGCGTGATAGACGAGGGAGACATACTGCTCTCAATAGACGGCACGGACATACTGCCGGACGGCACGATCAATTTCAGGGGCAACGAAAGGACCAACTTCAGCCACCTCATAGATTCCCGCCAGATAGGGGACACGGTTGCCGTTGAGGTGCTGCGTGAGGGCAGGAAGATGAAAATGGATGTTGTTCTGTCAAAAGGCGTGGATGATGTGCGCCTGATAAACGCCAACTACGGCAGCCCGAGTTACTACATATTTGCGGGTTGCGTTTTCTCGCCGCTCACCATCAACTACATGAGGTCGTGGGGGCGCAGATGGTTCACGGAAGCCCCCGTCTCGCTGCTTTCAAAACTGAGCGATATCCGGCGGTTTCCCGATGAAGAGGTCGTGTTTCTCGTCAGGGTTTTGCCGTCTGAGGTCAATTACGGCTATCACGGAATGCGCAACTGGCTTGTGGAAAGCGTCAACGGGGTGAAGATAAGAAACATCAGGCATCTGGTAAAGGTGGTTGAAAAGGAGGCGGAAAAGGGCGGGTTCATCACCTTCAAAAACCCGGACGGCGAACAGATAGTGATTTCCGCGGACAAGGCGAAAAAGAGCGGCGGCCCCCTGCTTTCCACCTACCGGATAGACGAAGACAGGTCCGCCGACCTTGTCGTTCCCATATTTGAGTCAATGGGGCTTTAAGACCCTGAACTCCCTTCCCTTCAGCACGTTTTTGAGTTTGATAAAGAGGTATCTTCTCTTCGCGTAAAATCTCCCCCTGACGCGCAGAAGGTCTCCCTTTTGCAACTCCCCGTGAAGCCCCTTGAGATAAACCAGCATCGCGCCGCCGTTTTCCTCCGGGTCTTTCATTTTGAACAAAGTGTAGTCCTTCCCCTTATAGCGTTTTGTTTTCACCTTTGAGGATATGACGCCCTCCGCCCACACCACTTTTTTATGGTGGGCGTCCGGGTCTGACGTAAACGCCGAAACCCGGCCTTCCGTCTCCGCGCGCGCGGGAGGGGGCGGGATGAGATTCCACAGAACCGCGAACGCCGCCGCGGCAAGGGCGGTTGCGGCAAGCCGTTTCAAACTCATCTCTTCCCGCCTGAGGGCGCGGTCATGGAGCGCGGGTCAAGCAGGGAGTCAATCTCCTTCTGGGGAAGGATTTTCCGCTCCACGGCGACCTCTCTTACGGTTTTCCCTTTTTCATACGCCTCTTTTGCAATGGCTGCGGCGCGGTCGTAACCGATAACGGGCGCGAGGCTTGTGCACATGGCGAGGCTTTTCTCAATGGACTCGCCGCACCTTGCTTTGTCGGCCTCTATGCCGTCCACGCATTTTTCCGCAAACGCCCCGCACGCCGCAGACAGCAGGGAAACCGACTCCAGAAGGTTGTCCGCCATCATCGGCATCATGACGTTGAGTTCAAAATTGCCGCTCTGCCCGCCGATTGTTATCGCCGTGTCGTTGCCTGTTACTTGCGCGCAGACCTGAGCGAGAGACTCCGCCATCACGGGGTTGACTTTCCCCGGCATTATTGATGAGCCGGGCTGAATTGCGGGGAGCATAATTTCGCCCAGTCCGCAGCGCGGGCCGCTTCCCAGAAAACGTATGTCGTTTGCAATTTTCATCAGACTTGCGGCGAGAGTTTTAAGCGAGCCGCTCATTTGAACCACGGCGTCTTTGCTCCCCTGGGCTTCAAAGTGGTTTTTTGCCTCGGTAAAGCGCGTTCCCGCAAGGCGGCTTATCTTCTTCGCCGCAATCGCGCCGAAATTCCGGTGGGTGTTTATTCCCGTGCCGACCGCCGTTCCGCCGAGGGCGAGTTCCCTGAGCCCGTCCGCCGCGCTCTTTACGTCCCGCGCCCTGTTTGAAACCATCGCCGCCCAGCCCCCGAATTCCTGTCCGAGCGTTACCGGGGTTGCGTCCTGAAGGTGGGTTCTGCCTATCTTCACCACACCTCCGAAGGCGCGCGCCTTGCGGGCGAGGGATTTTTCAAGCCGGAGCAGGGCGGGAAGGAGGGATTTCTCCGTCTCCGTCAGCGCCGATATGTGAATTGCGGACGGGATTACATCGTTGCTTGACTGTCCCATGTTGACATGGTCGTTGGGGTGGACGGCGGACTTGCTTCCGAGGATTTTGTTTGCCCTGTTCGCTATGACCTCATTGGTGTTCATATTTGCGGATGTTCCCGAACCGGTCTGGAACACGTCAACAACAAAGTGTTCGTCAAGTTTGCCTTCCGCCACCTCGCGCGCCGCCTTCACAATGGCTCCCCCCGCGCGTTTGCTCAATAGCCCGAGTTCCATGTTGGTTTGCGCCGCAGCCATTTTTATCATTCCCATCGCCGCCGTGAAAACGGGCGGCAGCGTCCGGCCGCTTATGGGGAAATTTTCAACCGCCCTTGCGGTCTGCGCCCCGTAGAAGGCGTCCGCGGGGACTTTCATCTTTCCCATGGAGTCGGATTCAATTCTTGTTTTTTTGCTCATTTGCGCTCTCCTCCGGCGCCGGGGGCGCCTCAAAGCAAGGAGATTACTCGTCTCCGCCCGTCCCCGCAAACCCCGCCCGCTTGACAGTTACGGCGCGGCAATTACACTTGCTTGTCGCGGAGGCGCATAATGGCTGAAGACACGGTTATAGAACTCAACGATTCGGTTTTTGAGAGCGAGGTTTTGGGAAGCGACACCCCGGTGCTGGTTGATTTCTGGGCTCCGTGGTGCGGCCCGTGCAAGGCGATAGCGCCCTCGGTGAAACAGATCTCCGTGGATTTTGCGGGCAGGTTGAAAGTGGGCAAGGTCAATGTGGATGAAAACACCGACACATCCGTAAAGTTTGGAATCCGCAGCATTCCCACACTGCTCATATTCAAAGACGGCGAAATCGTTGACCAGATAATCGGCGCGGTTTCCCGTGAAGAGATAGAGCAGTCAATCAACAAAATCCTTTAAGATATGCAGAGATACATAATGCTCAGCACGCTCACCGACGAGGGGCGCAAAACCGTCAAGATGCGCCCCGAGCGCATAAAAGAGGTCAACAAAGAGATAGAAAGAATGGGCGCGAAGGTTATCGCGCAGTATGCGGTGCTGGGGCTTTACGATTTCGTCAACATTATAGAGGCCCCCGACAACGACACCATAACAAGGATATCGGTTGAACTCGGCTCAAGAGGAACGGTTCAACTGCTTACGCTTTCCGCCATACCGATAGACAAGTTTGAGCGCCAGCTGGCCGGGGATTAAGTCTGAACTTCGCGCTTTCAGAACCTGACCTGAATCTGCGTTATGACCGATTGTGAAAACTGTTTCTCATCGTCCCCGGCAACCGGTATCTGAACGGCGACCGAGGGCGAAACAAACCCCCCGAATCTCAAGCCCGCGGTAAAGTAGGCGTTGCTTTTTCGCCCGTTTTCCAGCGAGGAGGCGATGCGGTTTCCCGTTATCTCCGCCGAAACCCGCAATGAGCGGGGAAGCGAAACTCCCAGAGCCGCCCCGTAGCGCAGTATGGTTTCCGAGCCGTCCCCCTCAAACTTTTCCGCCTTGCGGAGAAACACAACGCTTGTGTGCGCCTCAAGCGAAACGGGCCCCGCGCGAACCGCCGCGCCCGCAAACGGGGCGACCGACCATGCGTCTTCAACGTAAACCGGCAAATTCCGTTTATACAGCGATGTTATCGTCTCAAGTCTGTTCACATTGTCCTTATAGACGGTCGGCAGGTGCGCCTCAATTCCGAGGGCCGCCCAGTATGAGGATGTTTTTGCGAGAAGAAACTTGCCTCCGGCGGTGAAGTTTGACAGTTCATAGCCGTCCCGCGCGTGGTCGCCGCCAAGGTTGTTAACGCCGGACTGGTTGAAGAACACATAAGCGCTTTTGCCGTAATCCTCCGAGGGCATTTCCGCGCCGATGTTGTAAAGAATGATCTGCCCCGGAGCGTCTTTACGCGCCGCGACCTCAAGGCGCGCCCCGGCATACCCCCTCGG
Organism: Candidatus Dadabacteria bacterium; assembly: GCA_026708565.1. Classification (NCBI taxonomy): domain Bacteria; kingdom Pseudomonadati; phylum Thermodesulfobacteriota; class Candidatus Dadabacteria; species Candidatus Dadabacteria bacterium. The sequence continues at coordinate 10,314 of JAPOUR010000012.1, read as the reverse complement.
CAGCGCCGAACGGAAGGAGTGCGGCTGCGGCTCCTCAACCGCCCGCCGTTTGTGCGGCAGGTTTGATGTGTCAAAACTCTGCGAATACTCAAAACTTCTCCGAAGCGGGTTTATAAGAACCACCCTTCCGTCTTTGACGAAGTTTCTCATAGGGTTAAGCCCGTGCGCGAGAAATGTTGCGACCGGATTGCCCATGCCCGCCAGCCAGTCGGATGTTTTTTCCGCCGCCGCCCCGACCAAAACACCCAGAGCCGGGGTTGAGATTAAGTCCGGCAGCGAGGGGGTCTCCACGAGCCCTTCAACGGTGTATTCAAACATCGCGCTCTGAAGCGCGGAGCCCAGGGCGGAGCCCCAGAATCCGTAGCCCATTTGCCTGTAGTAAAGATAGGAAACATATCCCGCAAACGGATGCACGACATAGTTTGTGAAGAACTCGTCTCCGTCATCGGTTACGGGCGCGCGGGCGATGTTGTCCCACCACTTGGATAGCGAGGTGTCGTAAATCCGGGCATTTTTGTTTCGCACATAGAAGAACCTGAACGCCCATATTGAGCCGTAGTAAATCGCGCTGTCTTTGATGAAGTCGCGGCTGATAACGGTTTTCTGCGGTTTTGCCTCCGCGGAGTTTGCCCCTACGGGGTCTTGCGCCATTGCGGGCGGTGTAAACGCCGCCGTTGCGGCAAACACCGCAATGAGCATTGCCCGCATCCCGCCGCTGCGGACCGCCGCAAACGGTCGTGTTTTTGCGGACAACTGTTTCATTTGAGCCTGTTCGCCGTGAATGAGAGGATTTTCCCCGCCCTGTTTTTCCATGTGTATTGCTCCGCTTTTTCGCGCGCCGCGCGGGCTATGCGGCGGGCAAAATCCTCATCGTCAACACACCTGCGGATTGCCCGAGCGAACTCCCGCCGGTCTCCGGGCGGGGCGAGGGCGCAGTTTTCGCCGTCTTCCAGAATCTCAAGCGCGGTAGGGATGGAGGCCGCCACTATGGGTTTGCCCGCCGCCATGTATTCAAACAGTTTCATCGGCGAGGTGAACTCCGTCGCCACCGTGCCGCCCCGTATGGTCGCTTTGTCGGTGTATGGCATCACAAGCACATCGGAGGCGAGCAGGTAAAGCGGCACATCGGAATGCGGAACAAAGCCCTTCATCACGAAGTTGTCAACGCCCCGCCGCTCCGCCGCCCTTTTGTGGGGCGCGTTGTCGCGGTCTCTTCCGCCCACAACCAGAAAGAGCGCGTCTCTCATTCCGTCCGCAATTTCAATCAGGTCTTCAATCCCTCTTCCCTCGTAAGTGTTGCCGCAGTAGCACACCACCGGCCTGCCTGCGGGGATGCCCAGTTGTTTTCTGATCTCCTCCGGCGCGGGGCGGTTCTCAAAATCTCCGGTTTCAACGCCGTTGTGCGCCACGACCGTTTTCCGTTCGTCAAGCCCGCCCTCAAGGTATATGCGGCGCAGTCCGCCGCTGTTGAACGAGACGGCGGCGAGATTTTCAGACCCTTGAAACAAGCGGAACAGCGCCCGCCCCGCCGCGCCCACGGGCGGGTGGTGGGCGTCGTAAACCACGGGAAGCCCGCCTGTTTTTGCCAGTATGGCGGCGCAGATTATGTTGAGGGTCAAAACCATGTCAAACCGGTGTTTGTTGGCGAGGGCGTAAAACGCGCCCGCCGCGCCGTGCGTGAGTTGCCTGCCCGCATGTTTTGTGAAGGGCAGGGAGGTGAGGTTGAACGGCCGGACGCCGTAGTATTCAAATATCCCGCCGGTGTCAAAACGCCCCGGAAACACCGCCTCAAACTCAACGCCGAGCCCGTCCATCGCCTCGCACATTCTCGCCGCATGCAGGGCGTAAGCGCCCTTTGAGAAAAGTTGCGGGCTTGCCACATAGCAAACCCTTGGTGAGTTTGAGTTCCTTGTCATCGTGCCGGAAGGTGGCGGAGCGCTGATTTTACCGCTATAATCAGGGGCGGTCAAACCCGTTTCCCGCCTTGCAATGTCCAAAACCGGCGTCAAATCAATCAAGGGCTTCCACGATATACTGCCGGAACAATCCCGCCTGTGGCGCAGCATTGAGAGGAAAGCCGAAGAGGTTTTCGGCCTTTACGGTTTTCATCAAATCATAATCCCGACTCTTGAATACTCCGGCCTGTTTGAGAAGGGAGTGGGGAGGTCCACGGACATTGTGGAAAAGGAGATGTATTCCTTTGCCGACAGAGACAGGAATCAATCCCTAATCACTTTGCGCCCCGAAGGGACGGCGGGGGTGGTAAGGGCGTTCATTGAGAACTCGCTTGACCAGACCGCCGACGGCAAAAAGGTGTATTACTCCGGTTCAATGTTCAGGCGCGAGAATACCCAGAAGGGCAGGATGAGGGAGTTTCATCAGATAGGGGCGGAGTTTTTCGGTTCAAGCGAGCCCTCGGCGGACGCGGAAATGATTGCAATGCTGTGGCATTTTTTCAAGGCGCTCGGAATTGAGAGCGGTCTGACCATGGAGATCAACTCCATCGGAACGCCGGAAGAAAGAGGAGATTTTAAGACCGCCCTCAGACAGTTTTTAGAGCCTCTTTCCGGCAACCTGTGCAATGACTGCCAGAGGAGGCTGCAAACAAACCCTCTGCGCGTTCTTGACTGCAAAAAGGCGGACTGCGAGCGGGCGACCGGAAACGCGCCTGTTATGAAGGAATACCTTTCAGGCGGGAGCGCCGGGCATTTCGGGGAGGTCAAAAAACGCCTCAACGCGCTTTCCGTTCCCTTTACGGAGAACGGCAGAATTGTCAGAGGGCTTGACTACTACACACACACAGTTTTTGAGGTGAAGGCGGGGGACGGAGAAAGTCTCGGCGCGCAGAACACGGTTGCCGCCGGGGGCAGATACGACCGGCTGGTTGAGGAGTTGGGAGGCCGTTCCACTCCGGCGGTTGGTTTTGCAATCGGTGTTGAGAGAACGGCCGGATTGCTTCAATCCTCCGGTCGCGAGGAAAAGCGGGACGGCCCGCAAGTGTTTGTATGCTGGATAGGGGTGGAGTGTTTTGACGGGGCTTTTGAACTGTCAAAAAAGTTGAGAGACGAGAATGTCGGAACACTGATTGAGCATTCAGAATCATCAATAAAAAGTCAGACGAAAAAAGCGGACAAGTCCGGCGCGCGTTTTGCCGTGATAATCGGGGCGAAAGAGAAACAGGGCGGGACTGTCAAACTCAAAAATATGGAAACCGGAGACGAGCGGGACCTGCCGGAGAGGGATGCGGTTGCCGAAATTATCAAGGCGGCAAAGCGGTGAGCGAGGCAAGGTTCAGTTATTCGTGGGTGATTGTCGCCGCGGCGTTTTGCCTCATCTTTCTTAACGGGCTTCTGCTTTACACCTTCGGGGTGTTCAAGCCGTATTTAAGCGACGCCGTGCGCCTTACCGAGACCGAGGTGGCGTCCATCTTCTCTCTTCGCTGTATTGTTCTTGCAATATCAATGCCGCTTGCGGGCAAACTGTCCGAGAAATACGACCCCAAATGGGTGATAGCGGCGGGCGGGGTCATCGCTTCGGGCGGGTTTTTCCTGTCGGGGTATGCGGACAGCATTGCCGAATTGTATCTGTTTTTCGGTGTTATGGTGGGGCTCGGAGACGGCGCTTTCTACACGCTTCCGGTGGCGATAATCAGCCGCTGGTTCAAGAAAAACAGGGCGCTTGCCATCGGGATAGCCACAACGGGGCTTCCGGTCAGCGGGCTTGTGCTGTCGCCGCTCAGCGCCCGGCTCATACACGACCTGGGCATCAAGGAGGCGTTTTTCACAATCGCGGCGATAGCGTTTGCCTTGTCTCTGTCCGGGCTTTTTCTCAGAAAAGACCCGCCGGAAACCTCCCCCTCCGCCGGGGCGGGCTCGCCTCCCGCAGACCTTGACGAGGGCAGCGTCCGGGCGGTTGACGCTTTGCGGAGAAGCGATTTCTGGCTGCTGTATTTTGTTTTCTGGGCGGGGTTCAACGCGTTTCTCATTGTCATCATCAATCTTTACAACTTCTCCCTTGATTCCGGTCTCGGCGGCATCAAGGCGGTAAACATGGGGCTGTTTTCAATTGAGACGGTCGGGGCGGCGATTCCGCCCGCGCTCATAGGGGTCGGCAGCATTTTCGGGCGCATATTCTTTTCCGGTTTCGTGCTCAGGTTTGTCCGGGAGAAGAGGGTTCTGCTTATCTGTTATCTCTGTAAGGCGGGCATTATCGTGCCAATCCTTTTCCTGAGCGGCGATTGGATATTTTACATCTTCGGGTTTCTGTTCGGGTTTTTCTACAGCGGTTGGATTCCCGTTTTTCCGGTAATACTCGGCAATCTTTACGGGCTCAAGGAGCTTGGGTCAATATTCGGGTTCTTCGGAAGCGGTTTTTCCCTTGCGGCGCTCACGGGCCCGATAACCGCCGGGCTGTTGCGCGACAGTATCGGGGGGTATTTCCCTATGTTTATGGCGGCGGTGGTGTTCTGCCTGTGCGCGGCGGCGCTGACGTTTTTCGTCCGCACGCAGCCCGCGCGGGGGGAGGGGGGTTAGCGGATGTTTGGCCTCGGCTTCGGAGAGATAGCGGTTATATGCTTGGTGGCGGTCTTATTCATGGGCCCGGATGATTTTGTGAAACTCACGCGCCTTGCCGCAAAGGGGATAAGGGAGTTTCGTGTTTTTAAGCAGGAGATTAAGGATAGTGTGGAAAAGACGGTTGAAGGGAAGGAGAGGGATTGAGGGTTTCCAAGTATAACTCCATTGCCTCTTTGATGTTGCTCAAAACCTCTTCCGGAGAATCCCCTTGAGAGTGGCAACCCTTGAGAGCCGGACAAAAGGCGTAGTATCCGTGCTCGTCTTTCTCAATGACTATGTTGAACTTCATTTGAGGTAATTATACGCACAAAAAAGCGGCTCCCGGAAGAGCCGCCTTTTTTGTAGGCAATGTAGGCGGTGGAGCCGCCTTCCTGTCATTCCTTGCTACGACAAGGAATCCAGAGGGGGTGGGGAAGGGTGGGTTGAACGGTGAGGGGGTTACCGTCTGGGCTTGAGCATGTCTGAGATTCCCTGAAAGGCAGGATGGCCTGTTTGAAGGTCTTGCCACCAGTCAAAAGCCGTCAAGCCGCCATTATCCCTTGCCTCAATATCCGCGCCCTCTTTCAGCAACTCTCGGATTGCTTCTGTTTGACCTGTTGCCACCGCATACATCAGAGCCGTCCAGCCGTTGTTTGCGCTTGCGTTGACATCTGCCCCCTCTTTCAACAACTCCCTGATTGCTTCGGTGTGACCTCCGTTGGATGCCCACATCAGAGCCGTTATGCCGCCTTTATCCCTTGCGTTGACATCCGCCCCCTCTTTCAGCAACTCCCGGACTGCTTCGGTATGTCCGAGCAACGCCGCCCACATCAGAGTCGTTTTGCTGTCATTATCCGTTGCGTTGACATTCGCTCCTTCTTTCCACAACTTCCGTATTTTTTCGGTGTCCCCCGAACACGCCGCGCTTATCAGTTCACTATCAAGATCCATTCTTCAACCCTCCTTATTGGTTGGTTGGCAATCGCTTGCCGTCCGTGTTTGACCGCCCACATATAAAGACACGGGCAACGGTTTCCCGCCGCCCGTGTCAATCCTGTCTGTCATCACAACAGGCAAGCCTTGCCATGCCTCGCCGAACCGCGCCCTGCCGTGCCATACCACGCCACGCCAAGCCACGCTGGGCCACGCCGAACCTTGCCTCGCCGCGAGTTGCCGTAAGGCAATCCCGATTTTAGTCGTTGATGTTTGTTTGTCAAACGGTGGAACGGTGGGTTAAACGGCAAAAGGTTACCGTTAGGGACGGAGCAAGTTTAAGATTCTCCAAAAGTCAGGATGGTCTTTTTGGAAGAGTTGCCACAGGTCAAAAGCCGTTCCACCGGCATCCGACCTTGCCCGCTTATTCGCCCCCGCTTTCAGCAACTCTCGGATTGCTTCGGTTTGTCCGTTGTCCGCCGCCGCTATCAGAGCCGTCCAGCCGTTATTAGTCCTTGCCTCTGTATCCGCCCCCGCATTCAGCAACTCCCTTATTGCTTCGGTTTGCTCCCCAAACGCCGCAAACAGCAGAGCCGTATTGCCGAGATTATTTCTTGCCTCAATATCCGCCCCCGCATTCAGCAACCCACGGATTGCTTCGGTTTGCCCGTAGCCCGCCGCCACCATCAGAGCCGTCTGGCCGTAATTATCCTTTGCGTCAATATCCGCCCCCGCTTTCAGCAACACCCGGATTGTTTCGGTATGCCCACTCTCCGCCGCCAACATCAGAGCCGTCCAGCCATCATTATCCCTTGCGTTGACATCCACCCCCACTTTCAGCAACTCCCATATTGCTTCGGTATGCCCGTTGTATGTCACCACCATCAGAGCCGTCCTGCCTTTATTATCCTCCCTTGCCTCTTTATCCGCCCCTGCTTTCAGCAACTCCCGGATTGCTTCAGCATGCCCCCCAAACGCCGCAAACAGCAGAGCCGTCCCGCTGTCATTATTCCTTGCCTCAATATCCGCCCCCGCTTTCACCAACTGCCGGATTGCTTCAGCATGCCCCCCAACCGCCGCCACTATCAGAGCCGTATTGCCGAGATTATCCCTTGCCTCTTTATCCGCCCCTGCTTTCAGCAATTCCCGGATTGCTTCAGCATGCCCCCCAACCGCCGCAAACATCAGAGCCGTCCCGCCGTTATTACCCCTTGCCTCAATATCCGCCCCCGCTTTCACCAACTCCCGAATTGCTTCGGTTTGCCCCACAACCGCCGCCACTATCAGAGCCGTCCCGCCCGTAATACCCCTTGCGTTAATATCCGCCCCTGCTTTCAGCAATTCTCGGATTACTTTGGTATTTCCGGTAATCGCCGCATGCATCAGAGGTGTGTTGCCATACTCATCTTTCGCATTCACCCCGCCCTGCTGCCAATAGGTTGCATGGGAAGCCGTTCCCGCCAGAACGAGAACCGCCACAATCACCGCATAAATCGCTTTTTTCATCCTTCAAACTCTCCCGCTTGAAATGCGGGCATTTTAACCTTCCACCGAAACGGCGGCAAACGGTTGCTGTCAGGGACGAAGCAAGTTTGAGATTTCCTGAAAGTCAGTGAGGTGTTTGTGCTTGCTTTGCCACAGGCTAAAAGCCGTTTCGCCATCTTTATTCCTTGCCTCAATATCCGCCCCTGCTTTCAGCAAATACCGGACTGTTTCGGTTTCCCCCCTGACCGCCGCCCGCATTAGAAGTGTTATACCCAACTCATCTCTTGCATTCACCCCGCTTTGTGGCTCAGAAAAATCTGTATAGAGAACCGCTCCCGCCAAGACAAGAATCGCCACAGCCAATACATAAATATCTTTGTTGTTCATCTCAACCCCTCCGTAACAGAAGAATGCGGGCAGTATAAACCCCGCCTGCCCGATTTCAAGATTTCACCGTCCCCTCCACCGTTCTCCCTGCCGTCCCCCCTGCAAATAAAGGGCTTTTTGCGCTTTCGGGATGTTTCCACCGACTTTTATTAGTGTAAAAAAACCGCAAACAAGACTAATTCCACCGCTACAAGATATAAACCAACCGCCCCGTGATGTAGTCCCGTCTCTCCAAGATGTAACCTTGCCTCTACGCAATCTAATCCCGTCTCTACTTAACCTAATCCCGTCCGTTCAAGATGTAGTTCCGCTTGTTCAAGGCGTAGCCACGCCAAACCGACACTTGGCGGGAGTTGTCTTATATGAAGAAACCGCCCGCCCCGACAGATCGGAAAAAGCCCTCATCCCCTCTGGATTCCTTGTCGGGGCAAGGAATGACGGAGAAGAGAAACTGGATTCCTTGTCGTAGCAAGGAATGACAAGAATGGCAAGTAAATAACGGAAAAAGAAAAGAAACGACAGGGAAGGGCGGTTAAAGAGTCTGCCTAAAAATTAAAATTCAAACTCCCGCCGCCCTGTTTTGAATCCTCCGAACCAAAGCCGGAAAAGCCGAACTGCCCCGTTGCAAAAATAACAATCCCTTTCTGTTCAAGAAGTTTCACCCCGAATCCGGTGGCAAATGCGGTTTCACTGTCGGCAAAACCCACTCCGGCGGACACGGCAAACCTTTTGTCTTTCTGCGAAAGCAGATTCAAACTTGAAAGCGCCGAGGAAACCGCCATTCCCTTCCGCAGTTTTCTGATGTCTTTCAGACCCTGCTCAAGCGCGGACAAACCGCTCTCAACCCTTTCCACCGTCAGGGAATCCGCCGCCCCGACCGAACCGTCCGGATTGACGGACATAATACGGTTATCCGGCGCGGATGCGTTGGCGAGAGGAGCGAAAACTATTTTCTGGCGCTCATTTCCAACAACCACCTGATTCGCCTCCGTTGTGGAAACACCCTGACCGATTGCTATTGAGTTTTCATACTCCGCGCTCGCGCCCTGACCGATTGCCATCGCCCGCGCCCCGCTTGCGGATGAATTTTGCCCAAGGGCAATTGCCTGAACGTTTACCGCCACCGCATTCTGCCCCACGGCGACCGCCGCGGAACAGCCCGCAATGTTCATCATGGTTTCCGTGGAGCAGGCGCGCGCCCTTTCCCCTATGGCAACGCTTTCAGAGCCGTTGACGAAAGCGTTGTCTCCAATCGCGGTTGAATGGTCCGCGCCGACAACCGCCCCCCTTCCAATGGCAATATCGCCGGGCCCCACGGCCACCGCCCCCGCGCCGACCTGAACCGGCGCGGATTCCGAACCGCCCGTCCGAAACACCCCGCTTCTTTGAAGCGACTCTATCGCGTCCCAAACCGTGCCGCTTTGCCCGTCCGGTTTTGTTCCCAAAGATGAAAGCGCCTCAGCCTGCGCGGTTGTCAGAGAGGTTTCCGGCGCAGACCCCTGAAGTCCGGTTCTGACTTCCGGGCTCAAGTCGGCCAAAGCAATGGTGTCATCGGCGATCTTTGCCGAGGTGACGGAGGCGTCCGCAAGTTTTCCGGCTGTGATGCTTGAGTCCGCAAGGAAACCGCCCGGCAGTCCGCCGGTTTGCAGATAGCCCCAAACCGTGCCGCTTGTGTCTCCCGCCGGTCTTGTTCCAAGCGTTTGGACGGAAGCGAGTTCGCCGCTTGAGAGTTCCGCCGCATTGGAAAATGCCGCTTTAACATCCTCACTCAAGTCGGCAAGATTGATAGTCCTGTCCGCGATTTTTGCGGAGGTGACAGAGCCGTCCGCAAGTTTTTCGGTGGTAACATTTAAGTCGGCGATTTTTGCCGTTGTAACGCTTGCGTCCGCGAGATGCGGGGTTTGCACCGCGCCGCTTATAAGTTCCGCCTCGTTTGCGAATGCGGATTTAACATCTTCGCTCAGGTCTGCAAGGGCAATGGTTCTGTCCGCGATTTTTGCGGAGGTGACGGAGGCGTCCGCGAGTTTTCCGGTGGTGATGCTCAAGTCGGCGATTTTTGCCGTTGTAACGCTTGCGTCCGCGAGTTGCTGGGTTTGCACTGCGCCGCTTATAAGTTCCGCCTCGTTTGCGAATGCGGATTTAACATCTTCGCTCAGGTCTGCAAGGGCAATGGTTCTGTCCGCGATTTTTGCGGAGGTGACAGAGGCATCCGCAAGTTTTCCGGTGGTAACGCTTAAGTCGGCGATTTTTGCCGTTGTAACGCTTGCGTCCGCGAGTTTTCCGGTGGCAATACTTGCATCCTCAAGGAAATCTCCGGGCAGTCCGCCCGTTCGCAGATAGCCCCATACCGTTCCGCTTGTGTCTCCCGCCGGTCTCGCTCCGAGCGTTTGGACGGATGCGAGTTCACCGCCGGAGAGTCCCGCCGTGTTTGAAAATGCCGATTTAACATTCTCGCTCAGGTCTGCAAGGGCGATAGTCCGGTCTGCGATTTTTGCGGAGGTGACGGAGGCGTCCGCGAGTTTTCCGGTGGTAATGTTTAAGTCAGCGATTTTTGCCGTTGTTACGCCTGAGTCCGCAAGGAACCCTCCGGGCAGTCCGCCTGTTTGCAGGTAACCCCAAACCGTTTCGCTTGCGTCTCCCGCCGGTCTTGCTCCGAGAGTTCTGACGGAAGCGAGTTCGCCGCTTGAGAGTTCCGCCGCGTTTGAAAATGCGGATTTAACACTCTCGCTCAGGTCTGCAAGGGCAATAGTCCTGTCCGTGATTTTTGCTGAGGTGACGGAGGCGTCCGCAAGTTTTCCTGTGGTAATGCTTGCATCCACAAGGAAGCCTCCGGGCAGTCCGCCCGTTCGCAGATAGCCCCATACCGTTCCGCTTGCGTCTCCCGCCGGTCTTGTTCCGAGAGTTCTGACGGAAGCGAGTTCGCCGCTTGAGAGTTCCGCCGCGTTTGAAAATGCCG
>JAPOUR010000011.1 GCA_026708565.1 Candidatus Dadabacteria bacterium | reverse complement strand
ATTATCAGGAGTTTGCCCAGTCCCGAAAGGACTTGGAGAAAATGCTCGGCGGTCGCATCATTTACAATGATGTGTCCAAAAACTGGGAGTTCAAGAAAGCCAATCAAAAGTTTACCATGGGCACAACAGCGGAAGGCATCAAAAAGGTTGCCATTCTTGACACCCTGCTCGGCAATAGGTATCTGGACACAGACTCGGTCATATTCATTGATGAGCCGGAGTCTGCTCTACACCCTAAAGCCATATCAGACCTGTTAGACATCATCGCCCTGCTTGCACAACGGGGAATGCAGTTTTTTCTTAGCAGTCACTCTTATTTTGTGGTGAAGAAACTGTTCTTGGTTGCCCAAAGTAAGGAAATGAGTATTCCCGTAATCTCAATCACAGATGGACTACAGTACAATTCATCCAATCTAAAAGATGAATGGCCGGATAACCCGATTATTGATGAGTCTATCAGGCTCTATAAAGAAGAAGTGAAGTTGGCGCTCAAATGACAACAAAGGCCACCATTACGGAGTCCGGTATGAAGTTCGGCCCTTACCAAAGCGATTGTTTCTTTCAAATTGAGAAGAGTGATGCGTATGCCGCTGTTAGAGAGGGAGTAAAAATAGCGGATTTCCTCCTGTTGCAACAATCTACACTCTTAGTGGTGGAAGCCAAGTCGAGCGTTTCAAATCCTGAAACACAAGGGGGAGAGGATTTTGACAAAAACATCGCAGACATTTGTGAGCAACTGATTAATGCTTTCTCTTTGGGATGGGCATCTCGTCTGGGAAGACATCCGAAATCTGCAAAAGAACTTCCTAAGGCATTTAAGAATCTTGATCTACGAACGGTTCAAGTCCGGTTCGTGCTTGTAATCAAGGCGCATAAAGAGGAATGGCTTTCTCGCGTGAATGAAGTGATGAAGAAGGCCCTTCGTCCAACCGTCAAGACGTGGGGGTTAGGTCCAAACTCGGTGTTGGTTCTTAATGACAAAGGGGCGAGGAAGCATAAACTTATAGCCTAGATAGGGAAGGGTTTCCCGCGCCCGCTTTTCTTGAAATGATGGATTTCGACTGTTCAAATCTCTCCCCAGATAGTTGCATACAGTCCAAACCGTACAGCAACCCTGAAAATCAATGACTGCACCACTCTGAAAACCAATCTTTGACCAACATACTTGATAACTGTTTGTATCCATTTCGGGGGACTTCCAATATGCGCGTTCAGTTGCGACCAACCCAGCATAAAGATTGTAATGATGATTTCAACTATTAAAACTTCGAGCAAAAGTTCTGAGACTTCTTCTCTGAATAGTTGATTATCCAATGTCAATTAGTAAACGCCTTGAATGCGTCAACATTATCTGATTTGTTGCTCTTGTCGGTCGATTTACCGCTTGCTTTGGAAGACTTTGTTGTAGCAATTTTCTTTAAGGCTTTCCGAAGCCTTTTCGCTGCTTCTTTAGTAGATTCATTCTCGACCAAATCACGTTTCAACACTTCTTCTTTGATTAAATCTTCTATGTTCTTGTCTGTTATCTTGAGACCGCTCTTAATGCGACGCAGTTCTCTACGCACAGCACTGATAATAGGGTCAGACATAATCACAGCGGCGACCGAGTAACGATTTACAGATTGGCGGTATTCGTAAAACTCATCAATAACATCTTTCTGAACACCTCTCTTACATAGGAGAAACAATATCTCCTGGTCTTCATTTTTTCGCGGGTTTAGTTTTGTGAAATCAAAACCAATCAACTTCGTATTTTCCACGCGATTGTCAACTTTAACGCGGTGAACTTCCCACATGATGCCGTTTGTTATCACTACCCACCGTATACCTTCTTGAGACGCATAAGTTACAGCCTGACGTAAGTGGTTGTCTTTCAGGTCAGTGCCAATGGCTTTTACTTCTATGAGATATTCAATTTTCTTGGACGTGCTGATTGCAAGGTCGCAGTATGTTCCTTTTATTGAGTACTCTCTCGTAATCTCAGAGTACTTGTCAAAACCAAAGACTTCCTCAAGAATGTCTGTCACAATCGTGACTGTATCGGACTCGTTAACATCCCTCTTTCGCGCCAGTTCCAGAACTTTTCGAAACTTCGGCACTGCCGCAGAGAATCTTTTTTGTGTTGCTGTTGGGACTGTTGCCATAGTAAAGTTACAAAATTATTATACTTGAAGCGCAACACCTGTCAATCACTTGCCGACTTCCAAAAGTAGCAGTTTTCACACAAACAAAAACGCCGCCGCCACTCCCGCCGCGATGAACGGGGCGAAGGGCAGGGGGGTGGAAAGTTTCATCCCCCGCGCTTTCAAATACGCAAAACCGCCCGCCGCTCCCGCCGCCGAGGCAAGCAGAATTGCAACCGCCGCGCCTTCCGCCCCGGTGAACGCCCCCGCCCCGGTCATGAGTTTGACGTCTCCCGCGCCGATGCCGTCTTTCTTTCTGGCAATGCGGTAGAAGAACGAGGCGGCAAGCAAAGCGCCGCCGCCTATTGCCGCTCCGAGCGCGGACTCCGATATGTTTCCGTCCGGAATTGACAAAACAATTCCCGCGCCGAAAAGAGGGAAGGTTATGAAGTCCGGCACGGTCATGGTCTCAACGTCAAACGCCGCCGCAAAGGCAAGGGCGGAAAACAGAACGAAACACCTGAGCGCCTCCCACGACAGCCCGAAAACCGCCGCCGCGCACACGGCGGAAACCGCGCACAAAATTTCAAGGACGGGATAGACGCGCGGGATTTTCGCCCCGCACCTGCGGCACGCGCCCCGGCACACGGCAAAGCCCGCAACCGGAATGTTCAGAAACGGCGGCACGGGGCTTGCGCACGATTCACACGCGGAGCGCGGAAACAGAACGGAATTCCCCGCCGGCACGCGCCGGACACATACGCCGAAAAAACTTCCCAGCGCCCCGCCCGCAAAAAACAGCGCCGGAAGAAGAGCGGGGAGGTGGTCAGCCACCGGACTTCGGCGGCGCGTTTTTCTCTTTGACCTCTTTCAGCGCCTTTGTGAAATGGGAGTTCATTATTCTGAACGCCTTGTTGTCGCTTTTTATCTGCTCGTTAATCGCCAGAACCGCCGCTTTGTCGCAAACCAGTTTTATGTCCGCTCCGCTCAGCCCCCTCATCTTTGAGGCAAGGGCGCGGAAATTAAGGCTTTTCGCAACGGGTTTTTCGCCGTTGTGTATGCGCAAGATCTCCTCAATGCCTTCTTTGTCGGGAAGAGGTATGTTGAGAACAATGTCAAACCTTCCCGAACGCATAAGCGCGGGGTCAACAATGTCTCTGCGGTTGGTCGCCGCAAGCACCTGAACATCCGTAAGGTCTTCAATGCCGTCCATCTCGGCGAGCAGCTGACTTACCACCTGCGCCGAAACCCTGTTTCCGTCCGAGTCGTCCCTTGTCGGCGCGAGCGCGTCTATCTCGTCAAAAAACAGTATCGCCGGGGCGACCTGCCTCGCCTTTGAGAAAATGTTTCTCACCGCCCGCCCGGACTCCCCCACATACTTTGAAAGCAGTTCCGCCCCCTTGACCGATATGAAGTTTGCGCCGCACTCATTGGCAAGCGCCTTGGCGATGAGTGTTTTGCCCGTTCCCGGAGGCCCGCAAAGCAGTATTCCCCTCGGCGGGTTCACGTCCGCCGCCTTGTAAAGGTCTTTGTGTTTGAGCGGCGTGATAACCGATTCCTGAATGACGGCTTTAACCTGTTTGAGCCCGCCTATGCTTGCGAGCCCCGCTTCGGGTATGTCAACCGCTATCTCGCGTATGGCGGACGGCTCCGCCTCTTTGAGCGCGGCGGCGAAATGCTCCATGGAGACCTTGGGCCCGCCGTTTTTGATTTTCCCGTCCGCGCCTTCCCCTTCAATAAACTCGCCGAGCGCCTTGAGCGCGGATTCCTTGCACAGCATCTCAATGTCCGCGCCGGTGAAGCCGTTTGTCGCCTCGGCTATGCGCTGGAAATCAACATCGTCCGCAAGGGGCATCGCCTCACAGTGAATTTTCAGAATCTCAACTCTGGAAAGAGTGTCGGGCACATCAATCCGTATTTCCCTGTCAAACCTGCCCGCCCGCCTGAGAGCGGGGTCTATGAGGCCGGGCAGGTTGGTTGCCCCGATGACTATGACGTTGTTTTTCTTCCTGAGCCCGTCCATCATGGTGAGCAACTGGGCGACCACTCTTTTTTCCACCTCGCCCGCGACCTTGTCGCGCCGGGGGGCTATGGCGTCCAGTTCGTCAAGAAAAATTATGGACGGCTGCTTTTTCTCCGCAAGGTCAAAAATTTCCCTGATGCGCGCCTCGCTTTCGCCGTAGTGTCTGTGGATGATTTCAGGCCCGTTGACAATCTGAAAGTTTGCCCCCGTCTCGCTTATCGCCGCCTTGGCGAGCATGGTTTTTCCGCTGCCGGGCGGCCCTATGAGCAGTATTCCCCTCGGCGGCTCTATGCCGAGACTTGCAAAAATTTCGGGAAAACGGATGGGGATTTCAACGATTTCCCTGATCTTGTTTATCTGCTTTTTCAGCCCGCCTATGCGCGAGTAGCCGGACACCGCCCCGTCTTCCCCGTTTTCCGGTATGCGCGAAATGCGCACCTCCGTTGAGTTGCCGACAATAACGGGCCCCGATGACGGAGACGTGCCGATGACGTATATCTCGCCCCTGTCTTTGCTGCCGTCTCCCATTCCCGCCCTGTCTCCGGCGGTCAGCGCGAGACCCAGCAGACTGGACAGAATTTCATTCCTGCCGTCTCTCTCATACAGAACGCTTTTGTCTGAAATCGCCACCGTGACGGACCTTGCCGTCTCAAAAGACGACCTTCTGATTACCACAAAGTCGTCTATGTCGGAGCGCGCGTTGCGCCGGGTGAAGGAGTCAATCTCAATAATGGTTTCACTCGCGCCGCCTTGTTCTTCAAGCGGCACAACCCGCGCCACCGTCTTTCTTCTGCCGCCGATTTCAACCGTGTCAAGCGGCTCCACGCCCAACTCATGCATGTTGTTGCGGCTGAGTTTTGCAAAGCCCTTTCCGAGGTCGGTCCGGTCTATCTCTGAGATTCTGAGCGATATCATTTGTCCAACCGGTAATAATACACCACTCCGTCCGCTTGTGAGGCGGTTGATTTTTGCCGTTTATCTCTTCACACTTCCTACTCTTGATAATCAAGTCGGCATCTTTGAGCAACGTCAGGTGTTACACCTCTGAAACTCTGGCTTTTCATCCCGGTTTCAATCTCATCTGCGGGGAGAACGGGCAGGGGAAAACAAACCTGCTTGAGGCCGTCTATATGCTTTGCAGGTTCAAGCCGATGAGGGGCGCAAGCGCCTCGGAGGTGGTGCGTTTCGGCGCGGAGACGGCGGTTCTTTCCGGCGTGATAGAGAAGGGCGCTCCGCCCTCGGTGTCTGAAATAAGGGCGGAATTCAGGCGGGGCGGCAAGAGGATTGAGGTCAACGGCAAGAGGCCCGCAAGCCTTGCAAAAAAGGCGCTTGATTTTGAGGTCGTTCATTTCACGCCCCAGGAGGTGGAACTTGCCAAAGGCAGCCCGTCTTTGCGGCGGCGTTATTTTGATTCAATCATCTGC
The DNA here is from genome assembly GCA_026708565.1 of Candidatus Dadabacteria bacterium. NCBI lineage: Bacteria > Pseudomonadati > Thermodesulfobacteriota > Candidatus Dadabacteria > Candidatus Dadabacteria bacterium. Next base: position 2,692 of record JAPOUR010000011.1, on the reverse strand, counting down.
GGGCTTGCGCCGTCTCATTTTCAGGACATTTTAGACTTTCAGCGCGTGGTGCGGCAGCGCAATTCGGCGCTGGCCTCTGGGCGGGCAACCGCGCGGGCTGTTGAGCCGTGGGATGAACAGATAGCCGCAATAGGGGGCAGAATAGTGGAAAAGCGCATGCGTCTTACAAACAGGATAAACGGCGAGATAGCGGACATTTACGGCAGGATAAGCGGCAACGGGGAAGGGGCGAAGGCTGTTTATGAGCCGTCCTGCGAGGTTTCCGGTTCAGGCAGGGTTGCGTATGAGGATTCCATCAGAAAGACGCTTAAAAGCCGTCTTTCCCGTGATATGGCGCTTAAATACACCTCCGCGGGGCCTCACAGAGACCGGATATCCCTGCAAATCGGGGGCAGAGACTGCGTTCTTTACGCCTCTCAGGGGGAGGCGCGGAGTGTGGTTCTGGCGATGAAGATTGCCGAGATTCGTCTGTATCAGCGGTTTCGCAAGGAAAACCCGGTCTTTTTGCTGGATGACATATCAAGCGAGTTGGACGCGAAACGGAGAAAGTTCCTGTTTGAGATGCTTATGGGGTATCCGGGGCAGATCTTCGTAACATCCACGTCCGCCTCGGACATCCTTTATGCCGGAAAACGCAAAACCTTCCAAATAAGCGGCGGCAGGGTCGTGGGGAAGGGTTGACCCTTAACCGGAAATTTTTTGACGCTTTTTGACGGGTTTGATAAACAGAAAAGATAAAAGTTAACATAATATACCTTATCGGACATTGTATATTATTGCGGGGTGTGAGTTCTGAAATAGTTAGTGGTATCAATTAGTTAAGTGTGGGAGTTGATACATAGTTAAAGTTGATGTAAGTGGGTTCAAACCTTTGCTTTTGTGGGTGGCGCGGACGGACACGGACTTTTCACGGACTTGCGCGGATGGGAGTTTGCCTGTTATCCTTCCCGGCGGAGAAAGAGACTGTTGCCGACCATCTTTTCAAAGATCATAGACCGGGAGATTCCGGCGGACATTGTTTATGAGGATGATGTATGTATCGCCTTCAAGGATGTAAGCCCTCAGGCGCCCGTGCATATCCTTCTGATACCAAAGCGGGAAATCGCCTCTCTCAGCGACCTGAAAGCCGATGATGCGGGGATTATGGGGCATTTGATGGTGAAAGTGCCGGAAATCGCCTCAAAAGCGGGCGTTTCAGAGGAAGGATACAGGATAGTGGTCAACACCGGCGAGAGTGCCGGGCAGTCGGTGTTTCATATACATATTCATATCCTCGGCGGCAGAAAGATGGAATGGCCGCCGGGGTGAAGTTAAACGCCCACCGCGTCAGCGCAACGGTCGCAAAGAGTTCCGCCGTCTGAACGGATTTTTGCCGTTTCCGCCCGTTTCCAGCAGCGATTGCACTTGGGCTGGTCTGTAAGGTCTGTTACTGAAATATCAATATCGCCATCCTCAAAAGTTACTCTGCTGACTCCTATGAGGTCTGCTAACTCTTTACTAAAGAAGGTATCGTACGAGCCGCGATTTGCTCTTATCTCTGCGTCCAGAGGGTTTGAAGGTTTACCTTCTTCTTTGGCTCGCTCCAATTGTATAAGGCATTTTTCCTTAAAGGGAAGGACTGTTTCACTCCATTCATCCATAATCTTTACTTCCTTATTCGTTTCTACTATCTTGCCTCCTCCTTCAGGGAAACTTGTCATATGGACACTTTCAGTTTTTTCCTTTCCGGGGAGGCTTTTATACGCTTCTTCCGCCGTATGGACGAGAATTGGCGCACACAGTTTAATGAGTGCATCCGCCACGTCATACATAACAGTTTGTGTCTTTCTTCGCTCTTTCCTGTCCGGTCTCTCGCAGTAAAGGCGGTCGCGCACAGCTTCTATGTAATGCTTGCTCAGGAACTGGTCGCAAAAAGATAGAATGCCTCTACTCATCCCCTTGTAATCAAAAGAGACGGTAGTACTCATCTCTATTCTCCCTATCATTTTTCTTAACTCTCCAAGAGCGATGTTATTGACAAAATACTCATCTCCTTCAACCTCAACTCTGTCCTTCTCAGGGTCAAAATCATTCAGATTGTTCAACAGAAACCGGATGGTATTCCGTATTGTCCTATACTCATCAGTCGCCGCCTCTATGATTTTTATGTCTGCTTTTACATCTTTTGAGTAATTCAGAGAGGCGACCCACCAGCGGCACACATCCGCGCCGTATTGCTCCAGAATCTTCTCAACCTCAAGAGCGTTTCCGCCCGACTTGCTCATCTTCTTGCCCAGCGCGTCAACTATGAAGCCGTGCGTCAGTATATGCCTGAATGGCGGTTTGCCGGTCGCTCCCAGAGATGTCAGCAAAGACGACTGAAACCAGCCCCTGTGCTGGTCTGAACCCTCAAGATACAAGTCCGCCCTTCCCTGCTCTCCCTTCTCAATCACGGAATGCCACGACACGCCGGACTCAAACCACACATCAAAAATGTCTTTGCCTTTTTTAAGCGCGGACGGCTTCCAATTTTCTTTTGCCCACTTTGGCGCGTCCGGGTCTTTTTCCGGTTTGTAACTCTCAAGCAACTCCGCCGCCTCCGCATGAAACCAAAGGTTGCTTCCCTTCTCTCTTATTTTTTCCGCAACCGCAAGAACAGACCTTTCCGTCATAAGAATTTCACCGTCCGCATTTGTGAATGCCGGTATCGGAA
>JAPOUR010000010.1 GCA_026708565.1 Candidatus Dadabacteria bacterium | reverse complement strand
TCACTTCATTTCCTCAGCCAGTTCTGAAACCTTCTTCGCGAGCGCGAAGTCCTTTTTTGTTACTCCCCCCTCGCTGTGGGTGGAGAGGGTGATTCTGACCCGCTTCCAGCCGTGCATCAGGATGTCCGGGTGGTGGTCGGCCTTTTCGGCCTCAAGCCCCGCGCGGACAACAAACGCGAGAGCCACAGAGAAGTTTGCAAACGTAAAGTCCGCGCGTATGGTGCTTTTCCCCGCCTTCCAGGCGCCGCCCGGCAGCTTTGCCGCCCTCTTGCGTATCTCTTCCGGTTTTAGAACAGCCATTTACTTTGTTGCCCCCTTGTGTTTGACACGGGACGCTTCCGGTTGTAGTATAAGCGTCCGCTTATTCAAAACAAGGGGGAGTAACTTCAATGAGTGCGGAACTTGGCATGAAAGAGGCGCGAGAGCTTCTTAAGAAACACAAAATCGTTATCGCCGGAGTCGGCGAGACCGATCAGGGGAAGATTCCCGACAAAAGTTCATTTCATTTCCTTTCGGAGGCGTCAAAACTGGCAATAGAGGACGCCGGAATCAAAAAGACCGATGTTGACGGCCTCGTAACGGCGTTTTCTCTTGTGGAGCAGACCTTTATGCACTGCACCACTTTTGCCGACTACTTCGGCATGAATCCGAAATTCTTTTCTTCCATAGCGGTCGGCGGCTCAACCGCCGTCTGGATGGCCGCCGAGGCGGCAATGGCAATCGCCTCCGGGCAGGCCGATGTCGTCCTCTGCGTCAGGGGAGACAACACGCTTTCGGGAATATCCTCTTCGGGAATGGTCGCCCTTATAAGGGAGATGTGCCATGCGGAGTTTGAGTTTCCCTACGGGCTTACCACTCCGGGCGGATACGCGCTTGCCGCGCAGAGGTATCTGCACGAATACGGCAACAGCAGGGAGCACCTTGCCGCGGTTGCCACAACCATGAGAAAACACGCGGCGGACAAAGAGAACGCGATGAACAAAGACCCGCTCACCATTGAGGAGGTTATGGGTTCGCGCGTCATCGCCGAGCCGCTCACTAAATACGACTGCTCCATCATCTCCGACGGCGGATGCGCCTTTATCCTCACCACCGAGGAAAAGGCGAAAGAACTCGGCATAGACAACAACCTTGCCTACCTCTGGGGAATGGGACAGGGCTACTCGCACCAGTATCTGACCACGCTCCATGACCTCGGGCAGATATACTCCGCGGTCAAAACCTCGGGCGACAAGGCGTTCGGCACTGCCGGAATCAGCGCCGGTGATGTTGATGTGGCGTTCCTTTACGATTGCTTCACCATCACGGTTCTGCTTGAACTTGAGGGCCTCGGATTTGTAAAACCCGGAGAGGGGGGGCCGTTCGCGCTTGAGGGAAGGATGGAACGCGGCAAGGACCTGCCGGTCAACACGCACGGGGGGCTTCTCTCCCAGGCGCATCTGGGGGCCATGCACCATGTGGTTGAGGCAACCCTCCAGCTTCGCGGCGGGGCCGGAAAACGGCAGGTTGACGGCGCGGAGGTCGCGCTTGTTCACGGCAACGGCGGCATAGTTTCCGCCCACAGCACCATTGTTCTCGGCAACCAGCCGCTGAACTGAAAGAGCAGACAATCAGGAGGATATGAAAAATGGCTGAAGGAAAATACGCAAAACCGCTTCCGGAGTTCAGGCCGGAAACAAAGCCGTTCTGGGACGGCTGCAAACAGCACAGCCTTATGCTGCCCCGCTCAAAGCAGAGCGGCGAATTCTTCTTTTACCCGAGGGCTTTCTCCCCGGGGGATGACATGAGCGCCGACATTGAATGGGTAAAGTCTCCGGGAAGGGGCAGGGTGTGGACGTTTTCCATCCACCACATGGGCCCCACAAAGGCCTACAAGGAGGACGGCGCGTATGTCGTGGCGCTTGTGGAACTTGACGAAGGCGTGAAGATGATGACAAACATTGTTGAGTGCGATGTTAACGACGTGAAGATAGGAATGGAGGTTGAAGTCGTTTTTGATGACGTGACGGAAGAGGTAACGCTTCCGAAGTTTCGTCCGGTTTCGGCTTGAGCGCGGGAGGATAAGAGAATGTCAAAGATTTTTTACGAAGACATAGAGGTCGGCGAGGAGCATGAGAGCACCGGCAGGACTGTTACCGAGGCCGATGTTGTAAACTTTGCCGGGCTTTCCGCGGACTTCAACAACATGCACATAGACGAGGAGTTTGCAAAAAAGACGGTTTTCAAAACGCGGGTGGCGCACGGGCTTTGTGTCCTCTCCATATCTTCGGGGCTCTGGTTCACGATGCCGAGGCTTGCCACCATTGCGTTTATGGGACTTGAAGACTGGCGTTTTTCCGGAGCGGTCAAGTTTGGCGACACCGTAAGGATAAAGCGCAAACTCGCGGAGAAACGCGAGCACAAGAGACCCGAAATGGGCTTCCTCATCTGGGAACTTGAGGTTCTCAATCAGAGTGATGAGGTTGTTCAGAAGGGCAGGTGGGTGATACTTGTTCAGAGAAAGAAAGCGGCCTGAGGCGCAAATTCCTCTTGTTTAACGGCGACTTATTGTTTAATATGGGTCGCGGGGAGGACTGCATTTCCAAGTTGGCAGGTCCATTTAGCTTCGTAGGAGGGCTATAGTAATGAAGAGAGTTTTACTTTCTGTGGCTTTTATGTTGTCGGCGGCCTTTGCCGTCGCGACCCCGTCAATCGGGGCGGAGGGAGGTCACAGCGTGCTTGAAGATGGCGCGAACATCGTCACAAAGTTTATCTCAAGAGAGTACGGTGGCGAACTGGATGACGATTCAACCGCAAAACGGTTGCAGGGTTTTCAGGTGGACACCCGACTGTTTCAGGGCGAGCACTGGGTGTTTGTAACCGAGACGGCATACTCACAGGGGTCACGCAACAGTCTCAAGACGTGGGTTTTTGACACGGCGGCAAAGGCCGTTGCCTACAAGCAGGTAACGCCGCACGCCAAGCTGTTCATCGCTCCCACAATGGGCATCGTCACCTCAAGGGTGCGGACGGAGACTGACAGAAATAAACGGGAGACCGAACTTTCCTGGGGAGGGGAGGCGGGAGCCGAATTCTCTCAGGGACGGCTTTCACTGTTGCTTTCCGGCTCATACCGCTCCATTGAGGAGCTCAGTGACGGCATGGCGGTTGACGGGGTTGTGAACATTTCCCTTTCAAACAAGGTGTTTCTCACGGCGGGCATCGGTTACGACTGGGGCCCCCATGCGGTAAGGTTTCAAACCGGTATCGGTCTCCGCCCGAACGGCTTCAGTTACTGACACTCAGCATATCGCCGACCGCAGCGGCAAACAGGGAGATATTTTCCCTGACCACAAGGTCGGCGTATTCATCGTAGGGCGTTTCCGTCCGGTTCAGGATTATGAGTTTCGCTCCGGCGCGGAGCGCTGTTTGCGGCAGCATGCTTGCGGGCGTTACAACCAGAGACGACCCGGCCACTATAAGGACGCCCGCCTCTTCAACCGCCTTTACGGCTTCATTCCAGGGCTCTGAGGGAAGCGGCTCGCCGAAGAAAACCGCGTCCGGTTTCAGAACGCCGCCGCACTTGCACACGGGGGCGGACTCGCCCTTTTTAACCCTTTCCATCACCTCGTCCATCGGCGTTGCGCCGCCGCACGCAAGGCACACCGTCCGCCTGATTGAGCCGTGAAGTTCGCGCACCACCCGCGACCCGGCCTCGTGGTGAAGGCCGTCCACATTCTGCGTGATGACGCCGTTTGTCAGCCCGCGCCGCTCAAGTTCGGCAAACAGCAGATGACCCGCATTCGGCTTTGCCGTGCTGCGCACGGGATGCAGTTCCAGAGCGTATGAGTAGTAGGCGGCGGGGTTTTGCATAAACCCGTCCAGAGACACCACGGACTGGTCCATTTTCTCCCACATTCCCTCGCCGGGAGACCGGTAGTCCGGTATGCCGGACTCCGTGCTTACGCCCGCTCCCGTGAGAACCGCCGCCGGAGCGGCGGCGGTTATTGTTTCAAGGAACTGCCCTGCCTTGTCGCGCACGGCGTGGGGCTACTTTGCGTCCGGCAGGAAGGTTATTTTCTTGGCGTTGCCGTCCTCTTTGGTCTCAAATTTTATTCCTTCCATGTCCTTGACCGCCGTGTAGACAACCTTTCTCTCGTAAGCCTGCATTCTGTGGAAAGTGAACGGCCTTCCGGATTCAATCACCTTTCTCGCCGCTTCGGTCGCCTTTCTCTCAAGCTCCTTTTCCCGTTCCCGTTTGTAGCCGTTGATGTCAATTGAGATCCTCTTGCCGCGGTTGGGCTGTTTGCCGGTTTTTGCGGACACTATCCTTGCCACCACGTACTCAAGACTCCTGAGCGTTTCGCCGTATTTGCCTATCAGAAGCCCCTGAGACTCTTCCACTTTGAGGTCAACCTCAACCGCCGAGTCCGTTTCGGACACCTTCACTTTGTGGGCGATGCCCATAATGTCTAAAATGCCCTTGACCGCCTCTTCGGCCTCGGCGGGCACTTTTTCGGAATGTACGGGGGGCCCGCCGGTATCCCGGCCTTCGCCGGGGCGTCCGCCTCCGCCGCCTCCGCGCCTGAGCCGGACGCTCACCTTTGCCTTTCTGCCGCCTATTCCCAGAATTCCGCGCGAGGGCTCGCGCAGCACTTCAACCTCAACCTCCTCTCTCTGAACGCCCAGTTCAATCAGGGCCTCTTCAATCGCCTCTTCCGTTGTGGGCGCTTCTTTTTCCGTCTCTCTCATGACAACTTTTCCTCCTTGTTTTTATTTCCCGCCGCTCACCCGCTCCGGTTTATATATACCTGTTGCGCCACGCTCAGCAGGTTGCTCGCCGTCCAGTAGAGAACCAGACCGGACGGAAAGTCCCACATTATGAACGTGAATACAACGGGCATAAATTGCATTATTTTCGCCTGCATGGCGGCTGTGTCGCCCGCGGCGGGGGTTGGCGTAAGTTTTGTTGAGAACCACCACGAAATCCCCATTGCCAGCGGAAGTATCCTGAACGGCACGGGTGTCCACGGTATGTTGAACAGGTTTTCGGGCGCGGACAGGTCGTCTATCCAGAGAAATGAACTGTGCCGCAGGTCTATTGAGTAAAGCAGCCCGTAGTAAAGCGCTATGAAGACCGGCACTTGAGCCAGCATCGGCAGGCATCCGCCGAGGCTGCTCAGGGGGTTGATTCCGTGGCTTGTGTAAAGCCTCATCATCTCTTCGTTCTGGCGTTTCTTGTCGCCCTTGAACTTCTCCTTGAGGGCGTCCAGTTTGGGCTTGATTCTCTCCATCTTTTTCTGCATGTCCTTCATTGACCTCATTCCCCGTATGGAGAGGGGCAGGAACAGCAGCCGGAATACCAGCGTTATTACAAGTATGGAGATTCCGTAGTTGTTAAAGAAGCGGTCGGTGTATTTCAGAACCCGCACCGCCAGTTTGGAGAGCGTTCCGAACCATCCGTAGTCAATCGCGTTTTCAAATCCGTAGCCCGCGCCTCTGAGCAGGCTTTCGCGCTTGGGCCCCATATACGCCTTCCACCTGCGCACGGACACCCCGCCCGGCGGAACGGAAAATCTTCCGTAGGAAAAACGGGTTTTTACCATGTTCCCGCCCGCCCTGCCGGTGTGAACCTCGGTCAACTCCCCGGACTCCGGAAGGGCGGCGAGTATGAAGTATTTTTTTGAAAATCCCAGCCAGTCCACTCTTCCCGAAAGCGTCTGTCCGGCGTCGTCCGCGCCGTTGAACTGTTTTCTCTCCCCCGCCACGGACAGGACAAGCGCTTCGGCGGGGCCGTAAGAGCCCTGTTTCACTTCGCCGTTCTGCAGGAAATGGGAGGCGTATTCAAACGTCCGCCCGGAAGTGTTGGTTATCTCATACCTGCCGCCTATGATGTAGGTGTCCGGCGAAAACGACAACTTTTTGACCACCCGGACGCCGCCGCTCCGGTAGGTGAGCGCAACCTCCCTTGCAAGCCCCTCAACCCTGACGGTTTGCTCCCCGTCGTATTTGAACGGCGCGGCTTTTGTTCCGTCCTCAAAAGAGAGCGCGGCCTCGGGCGCGGTTGACTGGTCTGAAATCAGGTTAAGCGGCGGTGAGCCGGGCTCCGGGCTCTCGCGATAATGTTTGAGCACCCACGAGGTTATCTCTCCGCTTCCGGTGTCAACGCGCGCGGTGTAGAGCGGCGTGTCAATCTCCACGAACTCTCCCGGCGGGCGGGAGTCGTGAGCCCAGAGGTCCGTCCCGCGAACGGGTTCGGAGGGAGCGGGGGTGCGGTTTTGGGTTTTCTCCGGCGCGGCGGTCTCCTCCTTTGCCGCGGGAGCGGCCCCCGGCGGCGGGAACATCTTTGAGTATCCGAAGATGACCCCTATGGCCAGAACCGCAAAAACTATGTAGTTGAAAGTGAGATTGTCGTCCCGCATGGTGTTACTTCGCCGGTTTTACGGGGTCGTAGCCGCCCCGGCTGAGGGGGTGGCATCTTGCGATTCTTCCAAGCGCCATAAAGCCGCCGGTTTTGAGGCCGTGGGTTTTCAGCGCGTCCGCCGCATATTGCGAACAACTCGGATGAAACCGGCAGTGAGGCCCCAGAAGGGGCGAGACCGCCGTCCTGTAAACCTCCACAAGAAAGACCGCGAACCTGACCGCCGCGCGCGCCGCCATATCAGTTCTCCCCGCCCACCAGTCCGAGAAGCTCGCCGCTGACTGCCGGGAAGGGGAGGTTTGACGAGTCGTTCTTTGCCATGAATACGACGTCGTTTGAACCGAATCTCTGTTTGTTCAGCCTGAAGACTTCCCTGAAACGGCGCTTGATTTTATTCCTTGAGACCGCCGAGGGAACATTTTTTTTCGCCACTATCTGCCCGATTCGCGCGAATCCGAACCCGTTTTCCGCCGTGGCAACGGAGAAATTGCGGGAGGAGAACCTCCTGCCTTTTCTCAGGACGCGCACATAGTCGGTTTTTTCCATCAGTTTTTCTCTTTTGCGGAGTCTGCCGCCGCTCATTTTGACCGGAACTGGACGGTCAAAATGCGTCTGCCCTTGTCCATTCTTCTTTTCAAAACGCGACGCCCGCCCACCGTGGCCATCCTTGCCCGGAAGCCGTGGACTCTCACCGCCTTTTTCCTGTGAGGTTGAAAAGTTCTTTTCATAACAGAATGCCTCAACACTACCACATGGCGGAGCGCGGTCAAGTTGACAAAGCGTCCCGTTGCTGTTAAATCAAAGGGGAAATTCCATGATTGTTGAAGGGCTCAAACTGATGCTGGCGGGGATGTTTGTGGTTTACGTCTTTCTGGCGGCTTTGCTTTTAATGATAAAAATTTCAGAGCGATTCTTCGGCGGAGAAGAGTCGCCCGCGCCGCAGCCCCCTTCCGGGGCGGACACCGGCCGGGTTGCCGCCGTCATATCGGCCGCAGTTTCCCTCCACATGTCGCAAAAGGGTTAAGACCATGAAGAAAATACTGTTTCAGGACACATCTTTCAGGGACGGCTTTCAGTCTTTCTTCGGGGCGCGGGTGCTGACCGAAGACTTTATTCCGGCGGTTGAGGCCGCCGCCCGCGCGGGAATCACGCACTTTGAGGCGGGAGGAGGGGCAAGGTTTCAGAGTCTCTTCCTTTACTGCGGGGAGTCCGCGTTTGACATGATGGACAGGTTCAGGGCCGCCGCCGGTCCGGACGCCAACCTCCAGACCCTTGCCAGAGGCATCAATGTGGTCGCCCTTTCGGCGCAGCCCAAGGACATGATTGACCTTCACGCGCGCATGTTCAAAAAGCACGGCATAACGCACATACGCAACTTTGACGCCCTCAACGACGTGAGAAACCTTGAGTATTCCGCCCGTTGCATAGCGGATGCGGGCCTCCACCATCAGGTCGTGGTAACGATGATGGAGCTTCCCCCCGGATGCGAGGGCGCTCATGACTCCGCTTTTTACATATCCAAGGTCCGCGAAATACTTGACAGCGGCCTTCCGTTTGACTCCATCTGCTTCAAAGACGCTTCGGGGACATCAAACCCGCGCAAGGTCTACGATACGGTGAAGGGCACGAGGGAGATTGTCGGCGGCGACACCGTGCTGTGGGTTCACACTCATGAGACCGCCGCGCAGGGGGTGGCGCAATACACCGCCGCGATAGAGGCCGGTTGCGATGGAATATGCGTGTCCAGAGCCCCGGTTTCGGGCGGCACGGCGCAGCCCGACATCATTTCCATGTGCAACGCGCTCAAGGGGACGGACTACACCCTTGATGTTGACCCTGAAAAAATCCTTGAGGCGAATGCGGTTTTCAAGGAGTGCATGAAAGACTACTACTTTCCGCCGGAGGCGCTTGGAATTTCGTCCGAGGTGCTGCTCTCCCCCATGCCGGGCGGCGCGCTGACCGCCAACACCATGATGATGCGCGACACCAACACGCTTGACCTTTATCCGAAGGTTATAGAGGCGATGTCGGAATGTGTGGCAAAGGGCGGGTTCGGAACTTCGGTAACGCCGGTTTCGCAGTTTTACTTTCAGCAGGCGTTTGCCAATGTGACGCAGGGCAAGTGGAACAAGATAACGGACGGATACGGCAACATGGTTCTCGGGTATTTTGGCCGCACGCCCGTCCCGCCCGACCCTGAAGTGGTGAAGATAGCCGAAGAGCAGATGGGCAAGTCCCGCTTCAGCGGCGACCCGCTTGAAATCATAGAGCCCGGCATTCCCGCCGCCACACAGACACTTGAAAAAGAGGGGCTTCCCGTAAACGAGGAGAACATCTTCATAGTGGGGGCGCTTGCCACTCCGGGCGGCAACAAGGGGCTTGATTTCTTAAAAGGCGACTTTTCCGTAAATGTGAGAAAGGGCGAAAGCGCCGCCCCGCAGGGGGGCAAAGACGCGGGCAAGGCTCCGGACGCTTTTACGGCGACCATTGACGGCAAAAACTACGCCGTGCGCGTCGGCAGAAAGGGAGACGATTTCTCCGTGAATGTTGACGGCAGGGACTACTCGGTAAGCATAGGCGGCGGGGGCGACCGGGAGCCCGCCGCTCAGAAGCAGGCGCCTTCGGGCGGCGGAAGCACCGTGCCCCTTGAGGCGTCCGTTCCCGGAAATGTTTACAAGGTTTCCGTTTCAGCCGGAGACAGGGTTGAGGAAAACCAGCCCCTTCTTGTGCTTGAGGCGATGAAGATGGAAACGCCCGTGGTCGCCCCGTGCTCCGGCGTTGTGGAGTCCGTTGAGGTGAGCGCGGGTGATGTTGTTGAAGCCGGGCAGGTTTTGCTGACAATCGCCCCCGGATGATCTCGGTGTCGCGGATGAGAAAACTGTTGCTGTTCACGGCGGCGCTTGCCGCAACCGTATTTTTTGTTTACCCCGCCTTTGCGTCCGGAGCCGGGGGCGCGGAACTTCCCTCTCTCGGAGAGATATTCAAAAATCTTGCCGGGGAGACGGGAGTGAGCGGATTTTTCTCCTACGAATCGTCATGGACGGAGGGCCCCGGGCGGCTGGTGATGGTTGCCGTGGGCTTTTTGCTTCTGTATCTCGGCATCTCCAAGGGTTTTGAGCCGCTTCTGCTGGTTACCATCGGCTTCGGGTGCGTGCTTTCAAACATTCCGCTTTCGGGCATCAACGAGGCGGGCGGCATACTTCACTACGTCTATGAGGCGGGAATAAAGACGGGCATATTCCCGCTTATCATCTTCATGGGGGTCGGCGCGCTTACGGACTTCGGGCCCCTTCTCGCCAATCCCAAGACCATACTTCTGGGCGTGGCGGCGCAGTTCGGCATCTTTGCGACCCTGATTGGCGCGCTCGCGCTCACTCAGGTTGTGGACGGCATAAACTTTTCGTTTGCAGACGCCGCGTCAATCGGCATCATAGGCGGCGCGGACGGCCCCACGGCGATATACGTTTCGTCTCAACTCTCGCCCCGGCTTCTGGGGGCCATTTCAGTCGCCGCTTACTCCTATATGGCGCTTGTTCCGCTTATTCAGCCGCCGATAATGAAGGCTCTGACCACCAAAGAGGAGAGGATGATAAGGATGAAGCAGCTCAGGCCGGTCGGCAAAAAGGAGAAGATTCTCTTCCCGCTCACCGCAGTCGCTCTGTGCGCGCTTTTTCTTCCCTCGGCGGCTCCGCTTATCGGGTTTTTTATGTTCGGCAACCTGATGAAGGAGTGCGGCGTTGTTGACCGCCTCTCGGACACGGCGAAAAACGCCCTGATAAATATAACAACCATCTTTCTCGGTCTCGGTGTCGGCTCCAAACTTTCGGCGGAGGAGTTTTTGACGATTGAAACCATAGGGATACTTCTGCTCGGAATAGTGGCTTTCTGCATCGGGACGGCGGCGGGCGTCTTAAAGGCGAAGATGCTCAACCTGTTTTCCTCAAACAAAATCAATCCGCTTATCGGCTCAGCGGGCGTGTCCGCCGTGCCGATGGCGGCGAGGGTGTCTCAGGAAGTGGGCGCGAGGGAAGACCCTCAAAACGTGCTTTTGATGCACGCGATGGGCCCCAATGTGGCGGGGGTTCTCGGCTCTGCGGTCGCGGCGGGAATACTGCTCGCGGTGTTTTCTTGAACCGCCCGATAGTTTTTTTTGACGGTGTTTGCGGTCTTTGCGACGGGTTTGTCAGATTTGTTCTGAAAAGAGACCGTGAAAAAAAGTTCCTTTTCTCCCCACTGCAAGGGAAAACTGCGGAGCGTTTTGCTCAAATCCCCGCCGGTGCGCGCGGTAGGGTCATAGTTCTTGCGGAGGGGCAAAAGGTTTTCTTCGGCTCGGATGCGGTTATAAAAACGGTCGCGGGGCTGGGCGGCCTGTGGCGGCTTGCGGGTGTTTTAAGTTATATTCCCCGCCGCGCGAGGGATTTTATTTACGGTCAGGTGGCGGCGAGGCGTTACGTGTGGTTCGGCAGGTTTGACTCTCCGGTTTTGCCTCCCGGCGGATTTTCGGACAGGTTTCTTCCGTGAAGATTGTAAAGACATTCAAAATTGCCGTTGTCGCCGCGATTTGCGTCCTTGTGTTTGCGCGGGAGGCGGAGGGCGGCTTTGTTTACATGCGGCTTCCCGAATTTACCTCGGCGGGCGGGGGCGAGTGGATAAACTCCGCGCCGCTTAAAAAAGCCGACCTTGCGGGCGGAGTAACGCTTGTTTACTTCTGGGCTTTTGACTGCTGGAATTCCTACCGCTCTTTTCCGTGGCTTCACGCGCTTGAGGAGCGTTTCTCCGGAAAGGATTTCCGCGTGGTGGGGATACACACGCCTGAGTTTGAGCATGAGAAAAGCCGCAGGAATCTGGAAAGGAAAGTGAAGGAGTTCGGGGTAACACATCCCGTTATGATGGACAACAGTTTTTCATACTGGAAAAGAATGAAAAACCGCTACTGGCCCGCGTTTTATCTTGTGGACAGGGAGGGTGTTGTGGTTTACAGAATGATAGGGGAGACCCATCCGGGGCAGGAAAAGGCGGAGCGGTTTGAAGAGGTTGCGGACGCGCTGGTCAATCGCTGATGAAAACATTTGGAATTATAAAGGAGAATTGGAAAACTCAGAAAGCAAGATAGATTGATGTTGCTATGACCCGAAAGACTGAAAACATTGGACTTGCTCCAGCTGATCTTGATGGTAATAGCAAAGGTAAGAGTGAGCACTTAGGAGGAAAGATATGACATTAGAAAAATGGGAGCGAGAGGATGAAAATCGCAAAGAGCACCAAGATTGGGGGAGAATCCTTGCTGGCTGTTTCTTACTGATTGTGATGGTAGTATTTGCTGGACAGTCCCTAGTTAACCGTATAAAAGTGTCTGATATGAGGAGTACTTTGTGTGGTGGGATAACAGACCCCCTTATGTCTGGTCGTTGTAAGAAGGCAGTTGGAAGAGAGTATCGCTCTTGCTCTGGCGACTCTTTGAACAAAAGAGAAAAAACTGCTTGTGTTAAACAAGCAATGCGGAGAGACGGGTGGAAATGGAGCAAATGACTGAAGCCGAGCGGATACCCGACAGGTTTATTGAGAAATACTTTCCCACGCCAAAAGAGTGGGAGCGGTGTGTTGTTGATACCGGAGTATCGCCGAGGTCGCCCGGTGAAGCGGAGGCGGTCAAACGCTTTCTGTCCTTGAATAATGCATGGGCTTGTGCTTATGGCAATTCAAATAGTTTAGATTTTGATGTTGCCAGTTTAGAGACTTGGTATTGGTCTGACAGCACAATCAGGTCTGTGATGGCTATGGATTTAAGATTTCCCGACACCTACGGGAAAATTGGACTGCCGCCCGATATTGGACAGGGCATTCACCTGTTCAATGTTCCAGAAGAAGGGGTGCGCCTTCCCTCGGCGCTGATAATTACCGGCGGGGAGGTATTCAATATAGCAGTGACAATAGGAACAAGAGATAATGGTGAGGAGGGGACTGTCATATTCTGGCAGAAATCGCCTGATACTACTGAGGCATTCATGCTTGCCGCCAATATGCTGTGCTTCCTGAAGCAACGATTGGTTGTTACAGAAAAGGTCAAAGGTCTCTCTCGCCCTGACCGCAAGCGAATTGGCAAAGACAGCCCTGACAGTAAGGTGGAAGTCAATACCGTCCGATGGCGGCGCGGTGTTTATAATGGTCGGAGAGATGACCGCATAGTGGGGACGGACTTTCACTTCCCCGTTGTCGGGCATTTTCGCTGGCAGTGGTATTCCTCTGCCAAAGAATATAGGCGGATATGGATTGACGGATATTTCAAGGGCGATGTAACGAAACCTTTGAAAACCAGCAATCCTGTTCCAAAGGTCAACAAGGTAACTATCTAACAGATGAAGAAGGTTTGACTTGCGGTATCAACTTTCCTTTGTAATTCCCAAAGTTTTCCCTGCCAATTTTAATTCTCCATCTCCGATTTCTCGTCAGGGTTTTGCTTTCCGCTTCTGTTAATCGCTTCCGCAATCTCCGCCCATTTTGCATTCAGATATTTCAGACCCGATTCGGCTTGCTCAAAATCCCCGCTCCCGATACCGGCGATAATTCTTTTCAGGTCGCTTACAGAGTTTTCATTCTTCATTGAATCCTGAGTTATGTGGGAGCATATCTCCCCGTAGTTCAAAACAATTTCCCCTCCGGCGTCAAATCCGCGCAGCCACGCGTTCATTTCGGAAAGCCTTTCGGGCAAGTCTTTAATCCTCGCCAGTTCGGGATATTTTGAGACGCTTTCCTCAAGATTTTTCAAAGCGCCGCGAGCCGCCTCAATCCTTTCCATCGCGGTTGCGATGTTTTCCACATAATAGATTGAATCGTGATGGACTGCCCCGAAGCCCGTATGGGTGTAGAAAAAATCGCGCTTTTCCCCGTCAAATGCGGCAAGCCACTCAAAAGGGATGAAGTTTTCGCAGGAAACAATGCCGAGCGTTGCGGGGTCGTCTATGCGGCATATCAGATGGCCGCCGTCCCCTCTTGTGAAAAAACAGTCCCGGACTTCTTCCGCCTTTATTTCCAGAGACGCCGCAAGGGCGCGCCTGAACTCATCGTATTCCGCGCCCCACCACACCGACTTCGGACCGGCGGGCCTGTCCCAGAACTTTTCATAAAAATTTATGTATCGCTTCCAGTATTCGCCGTCCGGAACTTTGTCCGCCGGTTCGTAAACCATCATGGAACACTTTGCCATTTTTTCATCCGCCGCCGAGGGCTTTTCTCATCACCTCAAGCGGAGCGCGCGCGCCCGTCCATATCTCAAACGATTTCGCCCCCTGATAAAGCAGCATGTCAATTCCCGACTCCGCTTTTATGCCGAGTTCCCTCGCCGCCGCCACAAGAGGCGTTACGCGGGGCTTGTAAACAAGGTCGTAAACCCCGAAACGCCCCCCGAACCTCTCAAGCGGCAGCGCGAGCGGCGCGTTTCCCTCCATTCCGGCGGACGAGCAGTTTATCACTATGTCCGCCTCCGCCATAAACCGCTCCGTCTCCGCGCCCGAAAGCCCGCAGGTCTCAATCCGTGTCCGGGGAAACTTTCCGGCGAATTCGCCGCCGAGAGACTCCGCCTTTTCCGCAGTCCTGTTGCAGATGAAAACACTCGCCGCGCCTTTCATGCACAGCCCCGGCACAAGAGCCCCGGCGGCGCCCCCCGCCCCGACCACCAGCGCCTTTCCGCCCTCCGGGCTGAAACCCATCACTTCGCGCAGCGCGGTGAGCGCCCCCTCCGTGTCCGTGTTGTATCCGGAAAGCCTTCCCCCCTCATTCTTTACCGTGTTCACCGCGCCCGCGAGTTGCGCTTCGGGCGACAGGAAGTCCATCTCCGGTATAAAAGCCCGCTTGTGCGGAACGGTTATGTTGACGCCCGAAAGCGGCAGGGAACGTATTTTTTCAACCGCCGCCCTTATCTCTCCGGGGGCGATGTCGTAGGCGTCATAGCGGCAGTTCATGCCGAGGGCTTTGAACGCGGCGTTGTGCATGACGGGGCTGCGGCTCTGGGAGACCGGGTGGCCGAATATGCCGAACAGCGCCGTCTTTCCGCTCAAAGCCCGCCGCCCCCGCCGCAGTTTTTCAAAATGACGCGGACGCGCCCGATGTCCTTTTCTATCTGACGGGAAAGTTCATCGCCCGAGGCGAATTTTTTCTCATCCCTGACTCTTTCAACGAACTCCACCACCGCCTGTCTGCCGTAGAAATCCCCCCCGGTGTCAAGCAGGTGGCTTTCAATGACGGTTGCGCCGCCGCCGAACGTGGGCCTGCTTCCCACATTGCTTATGCTGGGGCGGCTTCCCGCGCCCTCAACGGCGGTCAAAGTGGCGTAAACGCCCGGCTTTGGCAGCATCTCCCAGTCGGTTTGAAGGTTGACGGTCGGAAACCCTATCTCCCTTCCGCGCTTTTCCCCCTGAGCCACAACCCCCCTGATGTGGTAGCGGTATCCCAGCATGCGGGACGCCTCCTCCATGCGCCCGCCGAGCACAAACTCCCGTATTGCCGTGCTGCTTACGCGCCCGCCGCCCTCCATCGCGGGCTCAATAACCACGGTTTCAAAACCGAACCTCTCTCCGAGCGTCTTCAGCATTTCCACATCGCCCCGCCTCCTGTTGCCGAAACCAAAGCGCGGCCCCACGACTATCGCCTTCATGCCCGCCCCGTCAACCATCACCTCCTTTATGAACCGCTCCGGAGAGAGTAGGGACAACTCCTTTGTGAATTCAAGTTTTACCGCCATGTCAACGCCGGTTTCCTCAAGCAGGCGCAGCCTCTCGCCGAACGGCATGAGCAGGCGGACGGAACGGTCCCGGACAATTTTCTGCGGATGCGGGTAAAACGTTACCGCGCACGACTGCGCCCCGTGTTCAAGCGCCTTGCTTTTGAGCGCGGAGATGATCTTCCGGTGTCCCCGGTGGACTCCGTCAAAATTGCCCAGAGCGACCGCGGCTTTCATGCCCGCGGGGAAAGTTTCGTAAAACTTCAAACCTATCTTCTCCAGAAATCCGGCATGAACAGAACCAGTATCGTATAAAGTTCAAGTCTGCCCGTTACCATAAGCAAAGACAAAATCCCCTTGGCGGAGTCCGGAAGCGCGGCGTAGTTCTCCGCGGGCCCCACCGAGCCCAGTCCGGGACCGACATTTCCCACCGAGGCGACTGCGGCGGAAAACGCCGTCAGAAGAGACACGTCCGCCGCCGCCGCGACAAGCCCCGTTCCCAGCAGCGCCGCCGCCGCATAGAGGATCAGAAATCCGGCAATGTTTGAAACCGCCGCGCTGTCCACCTTCTTGCCGTCAAACCTCACCGGCGACACAAGGTTGGGATAAACCAGTTTTCTCAGTTCGTGGCGGCAGCTGCCGAGCATCACTATTATCCTTGACTGCTTCACCGCCCCCGTAGTTGAGCCCGAACACCCGCCCGTTATCATCAGGCACACCAGCACAAGGGTTGACAGCGCGGGCCACGCGCCGAAATCATCCGAACTGAAACCCGTTCCCGTTCCGATGGACACCACCTGAAAAACGGCTCGCCGGAAAGACTCGCCAAAGTCGCCGAACACCCCCGTTCCCGACAGGTTGAACGACACAATCAGGGTCGCCGCCGTCAGAAACAGAAAATAAAACCGCAACTCCGTCCCCCGCAGCGCGTCGCGTATCCGCCCTTTGATTATTGAGTAGTGAACCACAAAATTGACTCCCGCAATGAACATAAACACGGTGATGACGCCCTCTATCATAGGGCTTGAATATGAGCCGATGCTTGCGTTTTTTGTTGAAAAGCCGCCCGTTGACATCGTGCTGAACGAGTGGGCTATGGAGTCAAACACGGACATTCCCGACAACTTCAGCAGCACGGCAAGCAGAACGGAAAGCCCCACGTAAACAAGCCATATATGTTTTGCCGTCTCCGCTATTCTCGGCGTGAGCCGCTCGGTTGAGGGTCCCGGCGCCTCAAGCGCCATAAGCCGCCCCCCTCCCACGGACAGGCGCGGCAGAACCGCGATGGCGAGAACGACAATTCCCATCCCCCCCAGCCACTGGGTCATGTTTCTCCACAGCAGTATGCCGTGCGGAAGGGCTTCTATGTCCGCGATAACGCTCGCGCCGGTGGTGGTGAACCCCGCAGTTGACTCAAAGAGCGCGTCCACCGGGTTTGGGAACACCCCGTAAAGCAGATACGGGAGGCTGCCGAGTATGCTCGCCGCTATCCAGAAAAGGGTCGCTATAAGGAAGCCGTCTTTTCTGCCTATCTCATCGGTCTTTTCCGCGCCCCGCGTGAGCCGGACGAGCCCGAAACCGAGGGCAAACGTGATTGCCGCCGAACCGGTGAGCGCGGGCAGGTCTCCGCCGCCGTAGACAAGCGGCCCGGCGGCCGGAAGAAGCATCAGCAGTCCGAGTATCCTGATGAAACTGCCGAGGATGTTGAGGCAGAACTTTACATTCACCTACGATATCGCCTTCTCAACTTTCTTTACCGCTTCGGGAAGGGTGAACACTATCACCTTGTCTCCCGCCTGCGGAGTGAAGTTGCCCTTGGGGATTATGGTTTCGTTGTCCCGGACGCACGCCCCCACTATGCAGCCTTCGGGCAGGTCTGCCTCCTTGAGCGGCTTGCCGAGTATTGCGGAGTCTTCGCCCACGGAAAACTCCAGTATTTCGCCGCGCCCCTCCTCAAGAAGGGTGGTGCGCGCGGGCCCGCCGAGGTCAAGCATCCCCAGAATTTCGTTCACAACCGATATGCGCACACTCACCGTGGTGTCTATCCCGACGGTTTCAAGCACATCCACATAGTCCGGTTTGGTGTAGAGCACTATGCTCCTCTTGACCCCGAGCCGCCGCGCCAGAAGGGAACTCAGAATGTTTTCGCTGTCATCCCCGGTGAGCGCTATCAGGTAGTCCGCCGCGTCCACGCCGGCCTCTTTCTGTATCTTGACATCGGTCGCGTCCCCGCTGAGCACCATAACGCCCGGCGCTTCGTCCGCGAGTTCCGCCGCCCTCTTCGGGTCGCTTTCCACCACCTTGACGGAGACGCCGCTCTTGTGAAGGGAGCGCGCCGTGAGTGTTCCGAGCCGCCCCGCGCCGATGATGACAACGGTTGTGGAGCCGGTGTCATCCGCAAGCCCCATCGCGCCGGTCAGGCTGTCCAGCATGGAGGAGTCGCCGAGGGCGTAAACGCTGTCCCCCTCCATAAGAACGGTGTCTCCGGACGGGATAAGCATCTCGCCCTGGCGCGCCACGCCCACAAATATCCACGGGGAGGTCTCAAGCTGCTTAAGGGGAGTTCCCAGCATCTTTGCCCCGGCGGCCACCCTGAGTTTGAACAACTCCACCTTTCCGTCCGCTATCTCCTGTTTGCTCCACGCAAAGTGGGATTCCGTCACCGTGTCGTAAATGTTGTTTGAGATTATCTCGCCCGGATTGATTATGGACACCCCGTATTTTCTGAGGGTGTTCATATAGGCGGTGTATTCGGGGTTTCTCACCTTCGCCACCACGTTGGCGACGCCCTGAATGGCCGCCGTGGCGGCGCACAGAATGTTGGTTTTGTCATCCCCCGAAACGGCCAGAACCACATCGGAGTCCGCAACGCCCGCCCGCTCCATCACGCCCGGCTCGCTCGCGTCCCCCTCAATGCAAAGTATGTCAAGCCTGTCTTTGATAAGACGGGCTCTCTCCCGCTCCGTTTCAACGAGAACCACGTCGTGCCTTTGCTGCGAGAGATCTTCGGCAAGCAGCGTTCCCACCTGCCCGCCGCCGATTACGGTTACCCTCTTCACGGGTTACATCTCCTCCAGATCCTCAACTCTCAGCGCCACGAACTCCCGGTCGCGCCACCTTCTTACCTCCGGCGTGACAACCATGTTCACTTCATCCTCCGGCGCTCTTCCGCCACGCCCGGCGGCGTTCCACCACATCGCCTCAATCGTCTCCTCCCCACCTCCCCGCCCGATAGCCAGTTTCAGGTGAACGTCCCTCATAATTTCGTGCGAAACCACCACCGCGCCCTCAACAAGAAAAACGGGGGTGGGATTTCCGCTCCCGAACGGGCCGAGGGTCTCA
The DNA here is from genome assembly GCA_026708565.1 of Candidatus Dadabacteria bacterium. Classification (NCBI taxonomy): domain Bacteria; kingdom Pseudomonadati; phylum Thermodesulfobacteriota; class Candidatus Dadabacteria; species Candidatus Dadabacteria bacterium. Next base: position 3,067 of record JAPOUR010000010.1, on the reverse strand, counting down.
ACCTGTTTTACCATTTCAACCGAGAGGTCGGCAACGCTCACTTTTGCGTCTATCTCCAGAGTTCTTCCGGGTTTCGCCTCCGGCGCGGCGGATGCCCTGACATATTCGTCAAAGGCGTCTCTGAAGGCATCTATGTTTTTGTTGGAAACCGTTATTCCCGCCGCCATGGCGTGCCCGCCGTATTCGCTCAGCGCGCCGCCGCACGTTTTAAGCGCCTCGTGGAGGTTAACGCCCGCAACGGTTCTGCCCGAGCCCTTGCCGACGCCGTATTTGCCTATGGCGATGGTGAACACCGGCTTTGAGTATCTTTCAACCAGTTTTGAGGCGAGCGGCCCGATGATGCCCGGATGCCAGTCCTTGGAGGCGAGAACCACGCACGCACGCTCCGCATTTGCGGGGTCGTCCTCAATCATTGACAGCGCCTCTTCCAGCGCCTCGCCCTCAAGCCGCTGGCGGTCTCTGTTCTGCTCGTCCAGCCGCCGCGCCATTTTTGCCGCGCTCTTTGAACTCTCGCACAGCAGCAGGTCAACGGCGGTTTCCGGCTCGCCGATTCTTCCGGCGGCGTTTATGCGCGGCCCCATGCGAAACCCTATGTCGCTTGAAGTCGGCGGCCAGTTTATCCGGCTCACCCTTTTGAGCGCCTCTATCCCCGGCCTGTCGGACACCACCATTCTCCTGAGGCCCTCTTTGACCATTATCCTGTTCACGCCCTCAAGCGGCACTCTGTCCGTAACCGTGCCGATGGCGACCAGATCCAGATACCGCGCCATGTTCGGCTCTTCCCTGCTGTCAAAGAAGCCGTTTTCCCTCAGGCGCGCCCTCAGGGCGAGGGCAAGGTTGAACGCCACTCCCACGCCGGCGATGTTTTTCGCCGGATAGCGGCAGTCGGGCAGTTTCGGGTTTACAATCGCCACCGCGTCCGGAAGGGTGTCGCCCGGAAGGTGGTGGTCTGTAATGATGAAGTCTATGCCACTCTGTTTTGCCGTCTTCACTTCGCGGACGGCGCTTATGCCGCAGTCGGTTGACACTATAAGGGTCGCGCCCTTCCGCCCCAGTTCCTCCACCGCCCTGTCGTTTACGCCGTATCCGTCCCGTATTCTGTGCGGCGCGAAGTAAATGGCTTCAACGCCGAGCGCTCTCAGAAAATCGCACAAAAGGGAGGTTGCCGTCACGCCGTCCGCGTCATAGTCGCCGTAAACCGCCACCGTTTCGCCGCCCTCCACCGCTTTTACCATCCGCGCGACCGCCTCCTCCATTCCCGCCATCAGGAACGGGCTGGGAAGGTCAACAAAACTGCTTTTGAAAAATTCCTCCGCTTTCTCGTCCGTGTCTATCCCTCTGTTGATGAGCAGTTGCCCCACAATGGATTTCATTTTCAACTCTTTTGCCAGTTCCGCGCTGCGTTCGGGAAACTGCTCTTTGATAAGCCAGTTGTCTTTCATTTGCCTTTTACCAGATGCCCCACCAGCCCGCGCAGGCCGAGGAGGTAGCTTTCCGGGCCGAAGCCCGACACCACGCCCTCCGCCACGGGAGACACAAAAGAGGTGTGCCTGAACTCCTCTCTTTTGTGGATGTTTGATATGTGAACTTCAACGGTCGGGATGCCGACCGACAGTATGGCGTCTCTTACGGCGACGCTTGTGTGCGTGTAGGCGGCGGGGTTGATGAGGATTCCGTCAACCCGCCCGAGCGCGCCCTGTATCGCGCCCACAATGCCGCCCTCGGAATCGCTCTGAAAGAACTCAAGGGAAACATCCTTCCGTCCCGCCGCCTCTTCGGATAGAAGGGCGTTGATGTCGTCAAGCGTGCGGCTTCCGTATATTTCGGGCTCTCTTTTGCCGAGAAGGCCCAGATTGGGCCCGTGTATTACAAGTATGTTCATTGGTTTCGGGCGCCGGATGTCCGGCGGCTTCTTCCTTTCCCCGAATTGTGCGCCATACCGCGCTCCATTTCAAGACTAAAATCCCGTTTGCATAGTTTCGCCCATGCTGTAGAGTTAGCCCCCGCCTTACAGGGACGGGAACAAAACCGAGTATCACGGAGGAGAAAGGGAAGTCATGAAAGTAGTAAAGAAAACCCCGGAGTTCATCATTTACAAACGCGCGGACGGTCGCTACGCCGTCAGAACCGCCCGCCGCAAGCGGCCGGTCAACGGACGGGACAAGATAAAAATTCTGGTTGAGGAGGGGCTGCTCAATGTGCCCGTTCCGCCCGAACCGAAGAAGGAAGAGCCGAAAACCGAAGCGCCCGCCGGTGAAGCCGCCGCCGAAGGGGTGAAGGATGAGAAATCCGCAGAGCCTCCCGCCGAAGCGAAGGAAGAGGCAAAGGCGGAGGAGAAGCCCTCCGAACCCGCGCCCGCCAAAGAGGTGAAGGAAGAGCCGAAAGCGGAAGAGAAACCCGCAGAGAAGCTGAAAGAGGAAGCGCCCCCTGCGGAGCAAACCGCCCCAGCAGAAGAAGTGAAGGAAGAGCCGAAGGCGGAGGAGAAACCCGCAGAGGAGAAGCCGAAAGAGGAAGCGCCCCCTGCGGAGCAAGCCGCTCCCGCAGAAGAAGTGAAGGAAGAGCCGAAGGCGGAGGAGAAACCCGCAGAGGAGAAGCCGGAGCAGTCTGAAAGCCCGGAAGAAAAGGCGGACGCTCCCGCACAAGAGCCGCCCTCCGAAGAGAGCAAAGAGTAATCCGCGCGCCATGGAAGACATTGCCGGAAAGTGGGAACTTGAAGGGTTTCCGGTCGGCGGGGACGGGAAGGAAAAGAGGGGTCTGCACAGGCTCATACTTGAGCGGAGCGGGGAGCGGATATCCGGAGAGTCTTACTACTTAATAGACCCGGCAACGGGGGAGGAAAACCCCGACCCTTCAAAGAGTCTTTCAAAGATCACCGGGGAGATAGTTCCCCGTCCGGCGAACGCGCCTGAAAACTCAAAGAATCTTGTCAGAATCAAAAGAGAAACAAACGCGGGCAACCTGACCGCCCTGTTTTTCGGCGTTATTGAAAGTGAAGACCGCATTCGCGGGTATTTTGTCAATACGTTCGGCAGGGGAGGGAGGTTTGAGATGAGGCGGACGGGGTGAA
>JAPOUR010000009.1 GCA_026708565.1 Candidatus Dadabacteria bacterium | reverse complement strand
GAAATTTTTCAATTCAACATAATGCTTACAAGTCAAAACTTGGCCGTGAAATTATGGTTTCTTCAAGAAAATTTGCTTCTATATTGTGACTTTCCCATACCCCTTACAGCAACTCCCTATAATCAAACTTCAATATCTTCCCAAGTTTCCTTGCACTCCCTTTTCCAATGGGGCGTTTGTTGTTTTCCATTTCAGACAGATGGGCTTGCCGTATCTCCGCCTTCTTTGCCAGCGCGACCTGAGTCAAATCCGCACGATAGCGATAAACGCGAAGATTGTAACCCGGTGTGTCATAGTAATCACCGTAACGCTCTTTTTCTTCACGAATTACTACGGAGGCCGGAATCAACTCTTCATCCTTATACTTGTCCAGAGTTGAGCGAATCATCTTTTTCAGACGTGCTGAGTCAATTTCCCCACAGGGCTTTACTGACACGCCTCCCAAGTTGTGATGTATTTTCAATTCTTTGCTCATCTGTATGCCTCTTTGCGGTGTCCCACGTAAAAAACCTCAATTTTCATAAGCCCTTTCCGTATAACTTTGTAGCGCATTCTGTAACGGTAGTTCAGGCGCAATCTGTATTCATCATCTCCTGTTTTTCGTATGTCCCATCCTTTTAATCTGATTCCGTGTTCCTGCAAACCCCTCACTGCTTTGACAACCACGCTTTTAACCCTTTCCGGCAATCTCCCTCTTTGTTTCAATGCTTGTCTCGTAAAACCAACTTCCCATTTCTCCATCATCGTATCCCATCAATTGGTATATTGTCAAACCATCTCCTCAAACATTCTCATCAACTTATTTCTACAGCATCTTCCTATAATCAAACTTCAATATCTTCCCAAGTTTCCTTGCGTTCACTTTCCCAATAGGGCGTTTGTTGTTTTCCATTTCAGACAGGTGGGCTTGGCGTATATCAGCCTTCTTTGCCAGCGCGGCCTGAGTCAAATCCGCACGATAGCGGTATGCGCGAAGATAACAGCCGGGAGTTCCAAAATACTCACCTATACGCTCTCTGATTTCCTGCCGGACTACAGACGCAGGGATCAATGTTTCATTCTGGTATTCATCCAAGGTGGACATAAGCATTTCCTTCAACCGGGCGGAATCCACCTTTTCGCGGAGTGTTATAGTCACCTCGGCCACATCATGGCGAATTTTCAATTCAGAACTCATATCCGCAGTATCCCATAAATTGGTATATTGTCAACCTTCACCGATAAACACAATATGCCCTTTCTCAATCTCGCCGTGAAAACTTTCAGGCAGATACGCCCAGTCGCGTATCTCAACCAAAATGGGAATGGAGGATGCCGTCAGGGTCTCTTTGAGGGCTAAGTAGGACTTGTAGTTCACAGGGGCCAAGTCATGAGTTCTCAAAACCAGATTCAAATCGCTCCCCTCATGGCTTCCGCCGTTTGTCCTGCTTCCATAAGCCCAAACCTCAACATCGGGAAGATGATGCTTTATAAGGCGTTCAATCTCTGTTTTGTGCCTTGCTTCCAGATGCAGTTTTCGGGTCATTCTTCACCCGATAAACACAATATGCTCTTTCTCAATCTCGCCGTGAAAACTTTGAGGCAACCGCGCCCAGTCGCGTATCTCAACCAGAAACGGTATGTAGGATTCAGTCAGCGCCTCCGTGAGGGTTGAAAAACCACTGTCGTCAACAGGGCTTAAATCCGCCGTTCTCAAAACCAGATTCAAATCGCTCCCCTCATGGTTTCCGCCGGTTGCCCTGCTTCCGTAAGCCCAAACCTCAACGCCGGGAAGATACCGCTTTATAAGACGCTCAATGTCTGCTTTGTGTCTTATTTTCACATCCAGTTTTCTTGTCTTTGTTCCCCCGCTGACAAGGATTTCAGACAGCGCTTTCGCGTCTTTCACAAAAGAGGGCAGAAGTTTCAGGGTCTCCCCGGTGAACGCCTCGCTGTCACCGCCTCCCGCGCCATTGAGGTTGTCACAGTATTTAATCCACCGCTCACAGGTGTCGGAATCAATCAACTTGTGCTTTGTTGCATAGCGGAACACATCCTTGGAGTTTAAATCGTCCGCCGTCTGCTCGCCTGACGAAAGAAACCCGCTTATGCGGTCTCTGAGCAGATTGTCACTCTGCTTCAGGATTAACTTGAACTCCCTCACACATCCGGCGCGGCGGAGTTCATACAAATCCTCATCGCTCTTGTTGGACAAACTCTCAAGGCCCGCCCCAAGAGCGCCTATGCACTTGTTCAAATAACCTACTTCAACTGCCATAACATCCTCCAAACGGCATTCTAACCCATCATGCCGTTTCCTCAACCATCCTCATCAGCCTCTCCCCGCTTTTGCGGGCAAACTTCACTATCTCCTCCGCCCGCCCCGGTTTCAGGGTTTTAACCATAGTCCTTATGGTGCGCTTGATTGCCCTCGCATGGGCGGGGTCTTCCTTTGCGTGAACGGAAACAAACCTGTCCGGCATCCCCGCGGGGACAACCGCATCCTGAAACAGAATTCCGGACGCGCCCTCAAACAGGTAGGAATGCCCTATTATGGCGGGCGGAAACTCGCGCGCCTTTTTCAGCAACTCCGCCTCCCACTTTTCCGCCGGGGGGATTTGCGGGTTTTTCTCGCCGAGGTCTCTCAAATCCTCAAGCGCAAGTTCGGCGTGCCCCAGTTCGCCCGCCGCGCAAGAGCCGAGCCGCCCGGCAAGATAGGCGTCTCCCGACTCGCCCGCGTAAATCGCCGCCGTGTTTACCGCCCTGTGGCTTATCCGCTCCACAAGGCAGAAAGTTTTCAGCAGTTTCTTATACTGCCCCCCGTTCATCCGCCCGGAGACAAGCGCCTTCACCTCCGGCACACCGCGCGCCCCGGACAGAAAACGGGTTATCTCGCCGTCAAGCAACTGCTCAAGTTTTTCCATATCGGTTTATCTCTGTTACAATACCGCTTCCGCAAGGCGCCCGTAGCTCAACTGGACAGAGCGTCTGACTACGGATCAGGAGGTTGGGGGTTCGACTCCCTCCGGGCGCGTTGCTTTTTTTATCGCCTCAAACCCCACACGGTCGCAGAAATCCCCGAACGCCTCGCCGCTTTCGGCCTCTTTTCTGTAAAAGTCTATGAAGCCCGCAATTTTGGGCGCGAGTTCCTCTTCGGAAACCATCTCCTCAAAAAGCGAGTTCAACCGCGTGCCCTCAAAGTTTCCGCCCAGATAGATGTTGTATTTGCCCGGAGACGCCCCTATGAGGCCAATCTCCGAGGTGGGCGTGCGCGAACACGCATTGGGGCAGCCGCTCATGCGGATCTTTATCCTCTCATCGCCGTATCCCATATCCTCAAGCCGCGAGATTAGAGACGGCATGTAGCGCTCCGCCTCGGCAAGCGCAAGCCCGCAGGTGGGAAGCGCGGGGCACGCCATTGAGTTCAGCCGCGCCTCTGAATATTCGCCCTCGGTTTTGACGCCGCCGTCTTTCAGCCGCCGTTTGACCTCCTCCGCCCTGCCAGCCGGTATGTTTGACAGGATGATGTTCTGGAGCGCCGTCAGCCGGACGCCCGCGCCCGTGTCCCGGACTATTTCCCTTATGCAGGTTTTTGCCCTGCTCCCGCCGGTGTCGCTTATCCTGCCGTTCTCTATGAATATGCCGACATACATCAGAGACGGGTCGTTCTGGGCGTGCCAGCCGAGGTGGTTTTCCGGCTGGCGGAGCGAAAACTCCTTTACAGGCTCAAAATCAAAGCCCGCGCGTTTTTCAATCTCCTCTCTCACCCTGCCGATGCCCCACTCCTCAACCACGTATTTCATCCGCGCGTGTTTGCGGTCGCTCCGGTCGCCGTTGTCTCTCTGGAACTCAAGTATCGCCTTCAGGGCGGGGTGGATTTTGTCTTCGCTCACAAAGCCGAGCGGGTCTGCGAGGCGCGGGAAGGTTTTTGACTGCCGGTGATGGCTGCCCAGCCCGCCGCCGACCAGAATGTTGTAGCCCCTGAGGCCGCCGCCCGCCACGGGAATGATGCCGATGTCGTTTGTGTGGGCGTCAACGGAGTTGTCATGCTCTTCGGCGATGCCGATCTTGAACTTGCGCGGCAGGTATGTTTTGCCGTAAAGCGGCTCAACTTCGCCGCCTGCGGGGGCGTCTCCCGTGAGCATCTCGCCGTCCATCCACACGTCGTAATACGCCGGGGTTTTGAACGACAGGTTTTCCGCGATCTCCCGCGCCAGTTTCTGCGCGTCAAACGTTTCGCCGCCCGTTATGTCCGACACGGGCCCCGCGACCGTGTTTCTGTTCACATCTCCGCACGCGCCGTTTGTGGGGACGAAGTTGTCGTTCAGGTGGCGGATGGTGTTTTTGAGGTTGTCTTTGCCGATTCCGTGAAACTGTATGGTCTGGCGTGTGGTAACCCGCAGTGTGCCGTCCGCAAAGCGGTCTGACGCCTCGCAAAGCGCCTCCCACTGACGGGGCGACATCTCCCCTCCGCCCGGGTTTTTGGTGCGCACCATGAACATGTATTTGCGCTCTTTGCCCTCTTTTTTGAGTTGCTGGCGCAGGTCGCGGTCGTCCTGCTGGTATATGCCGTGAAACTTGAGGAGCTGGTAGTCCGCCTCGGAGAAGTGGGACTCTTCGCCCGCAAGGGTTTCGCTTATGGTTCCGCGCAGGTAGCCGCTGCCCTCTTTGATAACTTCAACCTTGGATTTCTTCTTTTCCGGCATTGATAGCCCCCCTTGCAGCCCGTATTATAACAGGGCTATGGACTTTGGGAACTTTGCGGGATGGGTCAGAAGGAATGGCTACAAAGTGGCGGTTGCGATTTTGGTCGTTCTTGCCGTTGCAGTTTTGAATGCTTCCTGGGTTACGGCGTTTGCGACCATTGCGCTTGCGGTCGGCGGTTTAACTGAGGGTTATCTCTATAGCAGGGATGCTAAAAGGCGCAACACTCTTGATGTGATAATGCGGACGGACTCGGACCCTTTGCTCAAGGAAGCGGGGGACTCAATCAGGAAAAGAGTGGACGGCAAGGATGGCATCAGGGACTATTCCGTTCTTGACAGAAGGGAAGACAGGTCTAACATTGCGAGGATTATGAATCACTATGAAACGATTGCGCTATCGGCTTGTGAAGGCATAACGGACAAATCTGTTATTAAGGAGCAGTTCAGGAGTTCAATAGTTTTTCTTGTCAAAACTTTTGTTTTGGGTGAAGAAACTGACAAGTCAAAACCTGCAAGCACCTACACGCGGGAAGAGGCTGAGGAATACTTTCCAAATCTCCTTATTCTCTATAAAGAGTTGGATTCCGAAAGCGGCGGGTGAAAAAGTATTATCCTTGCTCGGTGAGCGAGTCAGTCCAAAAGGATGGGTATCTTGGGCCCCGGTATTGGCTTGGCCGTGTCCTTGCCGTTGCCGTAACTCTGCGCGTGGCCGAAAAGCGGAGGCCCTTCGTTGATGTTGCGTCCTCTAACCATTGCGAAACTAATCTATTCCGTTCCGGCGCAAAGTCAAGAGCAATTGACCTTCCCCTTCCTTCAAGTAGCATAACGCCCTCAAATGACGGACAAACCCATACTTGTAACCGGCGACCGCCCGACCGGGCGGCTTCATCTGGGGCATCTTGTCGGCTCGCTTGAAAGCCGCCTGAAATTTCAGGACATATACGGGTGCTTTTTCCTCGTGGCGGACCTGCACATGCTCACAACGCACTTTGACAAAACGCGCGAGGTGGAGAAAAACACCGTTGAAATGGTGACGGACTGGCTGAGCGTGGGGTTGGACCCGCAAAAGTCGGTGTTTTACATACAGTCGCAGATATCCGCCATATCGCGGCTTTCGGTGCTGCTGTCAATGATTTGCTCGGTTGCGCGCGCGGGGCGGATTCCGACCCTCAAGGAGAAAATTGCGGACATGGGGGTGGGCGAGGCGTATTCCGTCGGCCTGCTGGGCTATCCGGTGCTTATGGCGTCCGACATACTTGTTTTCAAGGCGACTAAAGTTCCGGTCGGCGAAGACCAGTTGAGCCACATAGAGTTGACGCGCGAACTGGCGCGGCGGTTCAACTCCCTTTACGGCGAGACCTTTGAAGAGCCGGAGCCGGTAATCAGCAAAGTCTCGCGCCTTGTGGGGCTGGACGGCGGGCGCAAGATGAGCAAAAGCCTGGACAACTGCGTGTATCTTTCGGACACTGAAAAGGAGGTGAACGGGAAGATTGGCGGGATGTTTACCGACCCCAAGCGCGTCCGGGCGGACATTCCCGGCACGGTTGAGGGAAACCCCGTTTTTGAGTATCACGACGCCTTCAACCCCGACACCGCCGAGGTTGACGACTTGAAAGAGCGCTACAGGAAGGGCGCGGTGGGAGATGTTGAGGTGAAAAAGAAACTGGCAAAGGCGGTGAACGCGGTTCTTGAGCCGTTCAGACAGAGAAGGGCGGAGTTTGAAAAACGCCCCGATGATGTGAAAGATATTCTCCGGCAGGGCACGGCGCGCGCAAACGAGGCGGCAAACGAAAACATTGAGGAGATAATCGGCAAAACGGGGCTGTTCAAGCCGTAAAACTTAACTCGCAGAAGTAATATAGGTGGAGGAGATTGAGAGATGAAAGAAAGAGATTGGGCAGAGAGAGTTGCCGAGATAATCAAGAGGTCTTCGGGGCAATACAAAGTTGAGGTGGAAAAAGGGCTTTTGTACGCCAGCCAAGTCAGGGAGCACGGCGGAGAGAAGCCTAAACGCGAAGAAGTATCCTACAAAACGGATTTGTTGGTTTCTGAACAGATGGAAGGAGGTAGGTGGACACCAAGAGTTGTAATAGAAACTAAAGTCATCAAAAAAAAGGGGCGGGGTGTTACAACTCATGATGCCATAACATACAGCCAAAAGGCTACGGACCACAAGAATGTGTATCCTTATTTGAGATACGGTATCTCTGTTGGGAATATTGGAGAATTGGGGTTGCCTGGAAGGTTGTTCAGGCACGGTGTTGCTTTTGATTTTATGGTTTCATGGAAAGGGTTCTGTCCTACTGAACAAGAAGAGGGAACTCTCATTAGAATAGTTCAGGAAGAGTTTCAAATCTCTAGAGAACTTGAAGAAATGTTTTTTGACAGTAGGAAGAGAAACAGGAGAAAATACTGCGCGATTCACAAACCACTAAAAACGGAGATACTTTCTTAACAAGGAGGTCTTAAATGGCTGAAACATTCAAACTTGGGACGCTTCCCGAAACCGGCGAAATGCCGGACAAGATGAAGGCGTGGGTCATCCGCAAGGAGCGGCACGGCGAGCCGATGCAGTCCTTTCAGGAGGAAGAGGTTGCCGTTCCGCAGCCGGGGCCGGATGAGGTTCTGGTTCTGGTGATGGCGGCGGGCGTCAACTTCAACGGCGTATGGGCGGGGCTTGGAGAGCCCATATCCGTTCTGGACATACACAAACAGGATTTCCATATTGCGGGCAGTGATGCGGCGGGAATCGTCTGGGCGGTCGGCTCAAATGTGAAAAGCTGGAAACCGGGGGACGAGGTGATCATCCACTGCAACGTGGAAGACCCGGCTCACGGAAACCGCACGCAGACGGCGGAGGATTTTATCACCTACGACCCGATGGTAAGCGCGGGAGACCAGATATGGGGGTATGAGACCCCCAACGGCTCATTCGCGCAGTTCACCTGCGTTCAGGCGCAGCAGGTTCTCTCAAAGCCGCCCGCTCTCACGTGGGAGGAGGCGGCGTCTTACGGGCTGTGCTACTTCACGGCATACAGGATGCTCATCTCCCAGTGCCGGATTGAACCGGGGGAACTCGCCCTTATCTGGGGCGGCGCGGGGGGCCTCGGCGTGTTTGCCATTCAACTGTGCAAAATGGCGGGGGCGGACGCGATTGCGGTTGTCTCTTCGGAAGAGAAGGCGAAGATGTGCATGGAACTCGGCGCGAAGGGGACTATCAACCGGCGGGATTTTCCCAAGTTGATGTATTCAAGCGGCGAGACTCCGGAGCGCAAAAAGGAGCGGCTTGAGGACACCAAGAGGTTCGGCAAGGCGATTTGGGAGATAATGGGCAAGAGGAAAAATCCCAATGTGGTTTTTGAGCATCCCGGAGAGGGGACTTTCCCGACCAGTGTTTTTGTGTGCAACCGTTTCGGGCGGGTGGTGATTTGCGCGGGGACGACGGGTTACGACTGCATGTTTGATGTGCGTTATCTGTGGATGCACCAGAAGAAAATTCTGGGCTCTCATTTTGCAAACGCCCTTGAGTGCATAAGGGCGAATGAGTTGATTCACAAGGGGCTGATCAAGCCCGTGATGTCCGAGGTGTTTGAATACAAGGACATACCGCTTGCGCACCAGAACATGTATGAGAACAAGCATTCGGGCAAGATGTCCGTGCTGGTTCAAGCCCCGCGCACGGGACT
>JAPOUR010000008.1 GCA_026708565.1 Candidatus Dadabacteria bacterium | reverse complement strand
TGATAACAAAGTTCAGCCCGGCGGGCGCGTCATCGTTCCTGATAGTTCCGGTTGCGGAGAGAGATTCCGCATCGCCCTCAAGTTTCGCCCCCGAAGGATTGGAAATCACAAATTGCAGAGTCTCGTCAACCTCAGCAACCATGTCTCCGACAATACCAACCGTAACCGTCTTCCTGCTAATCATAGTATTATCGGGGAGTGTAATTGCATCCGTCGCCCTAAAGGTGAGCCTGCCGAACCTGTCCGCATCGGAAATGCTGTAGTCGCTATCGGGCTGCGCGTCTCCGATACTGTGAACGCGGTTCTGCCAGTCCACCACGCGCCTCCCGTTTTCCTCGCGCGACATGCCGCCGCTCCCGGAAAGAACGCTGTAATCCACAAAGACCACCGATGCGGAGGCGGGTTTTAAGGTAACGGTAAAGACCATTGGGGTTGTGCCGCTGTCGCCCTCATCCACCACAACATCGGAAACCGAAAGAACGGACTGGTCATTGTCAATAATTCTGGCGCTGGCGGTAAATTGCGCCGCCGCTCCGCCGCCGGAGGGAATAGCAACATTGGTAGTGCGGGGGTCCCGCCCGGCAAGGTGGTTGCCGTAAGCGCCGCCGCCACGCAGGAACACAAACTCATCCGGCTCCGCATAGATATCATCATTGACCGGAACTGTTATCGTCTTGGTGGGTTCGCCGACATCAAACACAATCCACTCGGCGGTGTGTGTGAAGTCAACGATGTTACTGCCGACCCGATAGGGAAGCGCGCGCGGCTCGCCCGCTGCCTCCCAATCCCGCAACAGGGCTTCCAGATGGGCGGGGTTCCGGGATTGTCTAATGGGGTTTACGGTGTGGTAGCCCACGGTAACCTGCTGGGCGGGGTCTCTTGCCTCAAGGGTTATGACGAAAGTCAGGTTACTTCCCTCGGTTGTGTCAACCCCTTCCGCCTTTATAACCAGAGGAGTGGCGGGAGTCCCTTCCGTTACGTTGAAAACAACGGATGTTTCGCTTGGGGTTGCGCTTTTCTGCCAGTTCGCGCCGGTGGGCGGGTCGGCAATGCTGACCGTTACCATATCCATTGTGCCGGGAACGTTATCCACTCCCACGCGGAAACTGACGGGTGTCGTGTAACTGGCGGGAAGGGGAGGAGTGGAGGTAGGCGTTGTCGTCAGTGAATAGACATTAATGGGGGCAAACTCGTGGAATGTGTATGTCCCGCCGTCATCGGTCGTTGCGGTGAAGGTCAAAGGTATGAGCAAATTGCCGAGTTGGGGAACGGGGGAGACGGTAACATCCACCGTAACAAGTTCGCCTTCCTTCGCAGTCGTAACCCCGCCGCTTGCGGCAATGCTTACTTCGGGGGTGTCAAGATCAATTATCCTCACCGAGGCGGGCGGGCTCACGGCGTATGAGTTGTTAGAGGGCGTGCGAAGACCCACGGTAACAATCCGGTCCGGTTCGTTCAAATTGTCGCGAGAGCGAAGGGAGGGGATGGTTAATACTGCGGCATTTGCGCCCGCCGGAATGATAACTCCCGGAGTAGCGGTGGAATTTGTTCCGGCGTAGGGATTAGAGGTTATATAACTAACGGGAAGAGTCAGGGTGGCGCTGCCCGCATCCCTGTCCGAGGCAACGTCAAAAACTATATCCGAACCTTCATTAACGGACTCGGCACGGGGAGTGATGTAAACATTGGGGCGGCCTGTCGTATCATCATCAATGATATAGACAAAAACCTGAATGTTCCCGTCATTGTCAAAATTCAGATTTTCCGGAGAGGCCATAGGAGTTGCTCCACCCAGACTTCTGCCAGTGCCGTCAAAACGGACAACAAAAGATTCATTACCCTCCGCTCTGGTATCATGCAAAATGGCAATTCTTGCAGTTGCTTCCCTGCTACCGCCGGGGAATGAAACTGCCCTGAATGCGTTGCGTGTGAATCCCGTGTAATCATTCGAGTTCGCTGCAAGTGGACTTGGAGGTGGTGGATTTATAAAAGCAGTCCAATAATGAACACGCGTCCCCCCCGGAGGCGCGGGAGCGGTCAACTTGACGGGGATTTCCACATGCCCCGCACTTTCGCCAACACTGATTCCGGTAATATCAACAAACACATACGGCAAATGCGGCTCCGTTATCACCGTGCCATTAGGAGCAACCCCCAAAATCCGGTCGCTGTCCCGAACTTCAATATCCGCGCTTTCCCCCGATACATCCGTAACATAGCCCGTTCCGGGGAGAATTGAGACGGTAATCACTCCGTCCGGCTCTTTTTCCCTGTTAATATCAAGGGGAACGGGAATCCGGAAAGACACCTGCCGTTCACCCATGGGAATGACAATCTGCGTATTGCCCTCATCGGCGGTATCTATAAAATCAGCCGTCTCGGACACATTCACATTTACCGTCAAATTCGCCGCCGGAGCCTCGCTTGCGGTGAGAATGAAATCAGCCCCGCCGTATTGGTCTCCGTCATAAACCGGGTCTATGGTGGACGGGCGAATGCTCACCACAATATCAGACGCCTCATCGTCAACAATTCTGACGGAAGCAGACGCCGGAGAGCCGAGGCCGTAATCCTGCCCGGTGGTTGCCCGGAGTTGGACCGTAAGAACACCGGTGCCATCGTTAACGGTGTCATTGTGAATGGGAACCTCGTAAACCGCCACGGCCCCGCCGCCGGAGGCGGGCGTGAATACAAGCGGGTCTGTTGTCTGCGTGCTATGATCTGCGGGAAGCACAAAGTCCGAAGCCCCGGAAACCTCGGTTGACAACACAAGCGAGGATTTGGGAACTATGTCTGCGACAATTGAGAATCTCGCATGAGAGTCCGTCCCCTCGGTAAAGAATTGAGTAACATGCCCGACGTCGGGAGCAATGGAGAGTTGTGGAGTGTCATCATCAACAAAGTTGATGGTCTGAGTGAGGTTTGACCCGGCCAGCGTGTAACCTTCTCCGTCCAAAAGAGTTACAGTCAAGGAGCCGTCAAACTCATCTATATTGTCATTAATTAGAGTGAACCGATTGCCTTGAGGGGTATTACTGGTATTGAAGGTTACCTCAATGGTCTTTGTAGTCCCGCCATCATGGCCTTCAATGTAATCGCCCCCCGTGGCTTGCACTCTCAATGAGAAAGTCAATGTACTTGTTACCGAGCCCCCTCCTCTGATAAATGACAATCTAATTACTGCATTATTCGGATCTCGTATACCTTCGCTTAATGCATTCGTTATGTGTCCAACGCTATCTGTGAAAAATCCTTGAAGGGAAAACTCCGGCAGGTCCGGGGCCGGGGCCTGCGCACCGACCGCCCAGAAGGACGCGCTACTCGTCATTGTGCAGATTTCCTGCCCTCTTGTGTAACTCGTTACCGATGCCCAACTGCTTCCGTCATCTCCGCCGTAGTAAATTACGGGAGTTCCCGTCTGCCCGGTCGGCTGCGGGAAGCAAAGTTCAAACATGACTGACGGGTCGGGCTTGGGCGATATGTTTATATCAAAAATATTTGTGAATGTGGTTCGCAAAGCAGTGGGAACAGTGTATGCATCCGGACGCCCGTCCCCTCTTGTGGCTGGGTTATACGATGTTGCCATAACCATTGGGCTCTCCGGCAGGTTGTTTATCACAACCGAAACCGCCGCACCACCGCCAACGCTGGTGGGCATAAAACTCCTGTCATTGTCCGTTATCGTAACGGTGGCGGTATTGGCGGATTCGGAAATCGTCAAGTCTGAACTTGTGGTGGAAAGCGTTACCGTCAGAGTCTCGGCGGACTCTTTATCGGTGTCTTCAACAATCTCCAGACTGATAACCTGAGACGCGCCCGCATACGCCGCTCCAAAGGTCAGTGTGCCGCCTGTGGTGTCCGTGTAATCATCCGTGGGTGTTCCGTCGCCCGTAATCTCATAGGTAACCTCCGCATCCGCCGCAGGGGCCGAGGTTATGCCAACCGTGAACATCACAGTCCCGACACCCTCATCCACCGTAACAACAGCGGGGTCGGCAAAAGACACGGACGGAACCGCCGCCGGGTCCACAGTCAGACTGGCCTCAACAGCCGCCGAAAACTCCCCTTCAGTCGCAGTTACCACCGTGGTGGTGTTGTTGTAAGCCATGGGAGCCGTATTACTTATGATGTTATACGTTAAAGTTATGGAGCAACTTTCACCCCCGTCAAGGCCAACACCGCTTACTCTCAAATACCCGCCGTCTCTATCAGGAGAACGGGGAGGACCGGGACCACTACGAGGAGGCGTATAATGCCTGTATTGAACACTTCCCCCTGTAGTCGCTCCAACGCATGTGGCGGAGGGATTGGTTACCGAGGCATTCTGCACCAGACCGGCCGTTTGAACTGAGGACCCGTCGTTTAATCCGTTGGTCAATTTGTGCCTAAACGCTATGTTGCTGTAATCCGTCCCTGACGGGTTGCTCAATGTGTAGGTAAGCGTTGTGGAACTGCCCGCTTCAACAGGATTCGGGTCAAAACTTATAACAAGAGAAGGAGGAGCCGCCTCATCATCATCAACAAAGTGGAGAACATAAGTGAGCATCGGCCCCGCCGAGTGCAGAGAGTAACCTTCTCCGTCCAAAAGGGTTACAGTGAGGGTTCCGTCCTCTTCATCCACATCATCATCAATCAGAGTAAGAACATTGTTAGTGGTGGTACCATCTTGACCCAGAGTTACCTCAATGGTTTTGGTAGTCCCGCCTTCATGACCTTGAATGAAATCACCCCCCGTGGCGTGCACTTCCAGTCTTACGGTCAAACCCTGTTCCGGCAATGATGCCGGAGGACCGGGCGCTTGGGCAGGCAGAATAAAGAGAGAATGATTATCCGAGTCATCTTCGCTTATCCTTCTTGTGCGTGGGTTGGTAACTTGCTGGCCCGGCGCCTCATTTTGCGCATTTACAATTCCGGAAAGGTTCAACCTCGGCTCCGTCTTAGGCTCCTGATTCCCCGTTGCCCAGAAGGATGCGCTTCTCGTCATTGTGCAGATTTCCTGCCCTTTTCTGGTACTCGTTACTATTGTCCAACTGCTTCCGTCATCTCCGCCGTAGTAAAGGACGGGAGTTCCCCGCCCAGTCGGCAGAGGAAAACAGAGTTCAAAATCCTCTGTCAGGGCCGGACCGGTTATGTCCACATCAACAACATGCAAAAATGCGACACCGGACGCGGAAGGCGGCACGTATGCGTCCGGGCGGTTATCATCGCCCATTTCGGTGGGGGTATATGATGTTGCCGTAACAGTGCGTCCCGTAGGCAGGTCGTTCAACTTAACATCAACCGCAGGCGCCGAACCGGCGGGCGTGGACGGAACTGTCCTGTCTTCTTTTGTGGCAGCCGCCTCGTCATCTCTAACCGTGAAGGAGAAACCGGTGGCGGCGGCGGGGCTAATCCCCAAATTTACAAAATTGGAACCCCAGGGTTCAGCCGTAACCGTAATAGGAACATTGCCTGTGTCAATTGAGTCATCCAAAAGTCTAATTGACACCACTTGTTCGCTCAAATAGTCATTGGACTTGGTATCAAAATTGTATACAGAGAAAGACGCCTGCTTTGTTAAAGTACTAACCCCGCCGGGCAGTTTGGTCGTGTCTCCGCCTGCGGCGGTGAACACCAAACCATAAGCCATAAACGGGTTTCCAGCCCCCGTATATGCCCTGTTCTGAACGGCGAGGACGTGCACGGTATCATCCTCACTGATAGTACCCGTGAAAGGCGAACTGCAATCCGTTGCAGTATTGTCTGCCACGAGGCAAATCTCTTGTAGGAATACTTCATGCAGTATTTCAAAATCAATGTTATCAAGGGCTTCTCCACTAGTCGGATGGGGATTGAAACCATATTCCCCGCTCTGAGGTTGCGCTATGGTTGCCTTTATCCGACCGTCCATATTTGACGGGTCTTCTTTTGTCTGAACCGTTAAAACATTGCTGTATCGTCTATTGGCGAGAATGGTGAACGTCAATGTCGTGTTCTCCACAGCATCGGAAAGGAAATCGTCGCCGCCAACTTCCGCAACTGTTACCTCAACATCCAAATCGGCGGAAGGAGCGGGTTGTCTGTCAAGAATAGTAAGAATAAGCCTGACTTCACTCCCCTCTACATAGGGGCCGGAGAAGCCGCACCTTGTCCCGGTGGAATGCGCGCCGCAAATACCGACAACGGGAGGAGCGGCATCCACATTGAACGAAATGCCGACGCCTATGTCTCTGTTGTTACCGCTTCCGGCGGCGGTGAATTGGGTCCCGGCAGCCCTGTAGCCGGTGCCTTCATTCCACCCGGGCTGCGAGTTGCTACTGGATTGTGTGAGAACTCCCACACGCGCCGGGTTGGTTATGGTGGTTGTCGGGGTTGTGAATGTCGCCGGCGGGAAAGCGCTGTGCGTTTGGCCTGCGTTTATGGTCAGTGTCTGGCTTCTGTCGAAAAACACGCCCCCGCCGCCGGAATCACCGGTAACCAAGCGCACGGTAAGTGTCTGCCCCGCCGGAACCGCATGACTGACACGGGCAATAATATAGAAATCATCACCCGCCGCAACATTGTCAGTAATGGCGGAAGCGGGGCACTCAGTCTCTATGTCGTTCGCCACACGGCAGACAGACACCGTCCGCAATATGTCACCGGGGTCATCCGCCAAGTTGACGGATACCCGTAACATTGCCGGGTTTCTCGTGAATTCCTGACCGGGGGGTATTCTCGGATCACTCGGATCACTCGGCGACACAACAAGCGGGTCATCAGGCGCAAAAATTGAGACCGCTACCGCCGCCATCCCGTCGCCCAAATCATTAAACTGATCATTTTCAAGCGTAACAATGAAAGGCGTGGTTGCTTCCCCGGCGGGAATGACCAGTATCTTTACCCCTCTTTCCGCCTCCGCAACATATCTCTGGCCGACTTGCGACGGGGCAACATTCAACGCCACCGTAAGCGCGGACTTCGGCGCGGGATTGGAACTGACGGTGAAATGCGCATTCTCACTTTCGGTAAAGAGATTCTTGTCAGCCGTTATGGACAACGCAGGCACATCGTCATCGGTTATCGTAACGGTGGCGGGGGTCGGGGAAACCGCCAAAGCAGTGCTTGCGGTGCGAAGCGTTATCGTCAGAGTCTCTACAAACTCATCATCTCCGTCATCAACAATCTGCAAACTGAGAGTCTGCGGTGCGGCAGACATCGCCGGAAAGGTCAACCTGTTATTGGTGAGGTCATTGTAGTCACCCGCCGTAATGTTCTCCCCCGTAATTTCATAGGTAACAACCCCTTCCGCTCCGGGGGCTGAGGCAATTTCAACATCAAACTCAAGAGTTACATTCCCATCGCTCTCATCTGCGCTTTTGGTAAGGTCGCCGGAGGCAAACGACACTATGGGAAGCCCCCCGTCTTCATCCATCAGTTGGACAACCGCGCTGTCGGGCATGCCCACCGAGTATTCCTGCCCGGCGGGAGGGAGGGCATTCGGGTCATTCGGCGAAAGCATGACCGTTACAGACCCCGCCGGTTCGGGGGTGGGGTCCTGTTCAATAAGAACCGTGTAAGTCGCGCTCAGCATCCCGGCGGGGAAAGGAAAGGTCTGCGCCCCGTCCTCACCCGTTTGAAGGAAGTTGCTCACTTCCGTTTCCGTAACTTCCAGCGACACCATAAGGTTGGATTTCGGCTCTATGCTCGCATTGACGGTGAACAAAGCATGGGCGGGCTCGGTTACCGAAGGGGAAACCGCCCTTATTGCCAAAGCGGGCGTGTCATTGTCCGTTATTGTTGCAACGGTTGTAGTATCGCCGAGGAGTATGTTCTGATTATTTGAAAGCATCAGCGTTACAGTCCCGTCAATCTCGTCAACATCGTCATCAGTTATGTCCACCCTGACAAATTGCGGTGCGGTTCCACTTGCCGTAGTAAAGTTGAGCGTCCCTCCAGTTGCCGATGTTCCGCCGACAACTGAGAAGGCAACATCGGATGAACCCGTAACCGTATAGTCAACAGTCGCGTCCGCTGTCGGAGACGCGCCGTCAACTGTAACCGTAAAAGTCAGAGTCCCCACGCTCTCGTCAACCGTAAAGTCTGCGGGGGCGACCACCGTGGCGGGCGTATCATTGTCGTCAACTATGAAAGTTATGCCGCCGGAAGGTTCAACCCTCATACCGGGACGAGGGGTTGAGGAGGAAAACTGAACATTAATGCTAACAGGGGGGTTACTGAGGGTGTTGTCATCATGAAGCTCAATTGATGAATTTGTTGCGGTCGCGCCTGAACTGATTGCAAGCAACTCATTTTGGGGCGTAGCGTAAGTGGCAACCCCGCCGGGCAGTATGCTCCCGCCTGTGGCGGTGTATTCCAAACCAATCGGCAAAGAGGTGCCGGGAAATGTTTTATTCATAGTAATGAGGAAGTGCACATCTTCACCCTCAGACGGATTGGGGAGAGAATTCGGGGCGGGACAACTCCCATCAGATTTGTTCGCTATACGGCAGAGGGTCAGAATTCGGGTATCCAGCATCGGAACTGTGTTAGCGCCCGTAATTCCAAGAGAATCTGAAGAATACCGGTCAAATCCTGAGGGCGTATCCGCAATAATACTTATATCGCCGTCAGCGCTCCCCGAATCAGGTTGCGTCTGAACTACTATAGGGGCGGTGTATCCTGTTACGGGGGGAATGGTAAATGTCAGTGTCCTCTCCTCAGTACCGGAAAGGAAATTGGTGCCCCCCACATCCGCAACCGCCATTCTAACAGTTACGTCTCCGGTCGTCCGAGGCGGTGAAATCCGGGCAATGAATCTCAAGGGAATTCCCTCTATTGTGGCGTCGTTGCCCCCGCAAATTGTTGGTCTTGCTTCAGTAACACGGCAAATCTTGACTTCAGAGATTGGAGTGCCTGCGGTTAAAGTAAAGCCAACGCCTCTGACGTTTCCAAGAAGGTCGTTGTTTGAAATTGTAAAAGACGTCCCGGCAAGGGGATAATCAGATAGTGTGGTAATATGCGTATTCTGAGCAGCATATGTACTTGAACTGTAGAAAGAAGGGGAAAATGTTAAAGTTCCCACATGCACAGTTCCACCATTGGGTATGTTGACCGAAAGCGGTAATGTTGTCGCATCGCTGTATCTCTCGCCTGCGTCTATGGTCAAGGTGCGGACGTCTCCCAAAAGAAAGGTGCTGTCAGGGTCTAATCCCACCACCAAAGGCACTTTAAGCCCGCCCGTAGGGGCCGTCCCATTAACAGCGGCAAGAACATACAGATTGCCTTGCCCTCTAATCCGGTCAGTGGGAGGAGTGGCAGGGCAGGAAGTAGCGGAGGCGCTCGCAACACGGCACACAAACACATGGTTATCGGTCGGCGTTACCGCCCCATCGTCAGTTATCGCGGCGGTAGCCTCCGCCGTGCCAATGGAGATAGCAGGAGTTTCGTTGATTGTCAGGACCACCTGATTGTTGGGCTTGTCCACAACCGTCCAACTTGAACCCCAACCATTGCCCGGAATATTGCCTTCGTTGTCACCTCCCGGAAGCCTGATATCAATTGTCTCAGAGCCTTCCGTATTCGGCAAAACATCTCTCAAGCCCGTGATGAGAAATGTGGCATATGTCGTGCCGTCTGGAAGAACCACATTCACACCTGGCGGGGCATAAGTAGCGAAAGGACTGTCGGGAGTTTCCAATTCAATATTGTAATCAGTACCAAGCGTCGCAGTGGACATACCGTGAAGCCTTATCTGGAAATACGGCCGAGTATGTCCTCCCCCCTGATCCCTAGGCACATTTTGAACCGCGCCCGGAAACACTACAAACACTCTCGCCGTGCCGCCATCCTCATCAAGACTCAAATTTGACGGAGAAGCATGAATGGTAACTTCGCCGGGCGTTGCGGCGGGCGGCGTTGTGGACGGAATGAATCTTGCGGAGGAGACCCTGAAAGTTAAAGTCTTGTCCTCGGTAATTGTGCCGGTCCTAACCGTAACAGTCTCCGAAGTCTGATTCGCCTCAAAAGTGAGCGTCCCCGTCAACGGGTCGGCAGGGTTAACCACACCGTCCCCGCCCGTAATCTCATAGTCAACGCCTACCCTGTCAGTCTGAGCGGGAGATAACGTAACTTGAAAGACGGCAGACCCGTTTTCGGCAAGAGTTGAAGTGGTGGTGCTGACATTAACCGTCTGCGCCCGCGCCTCATTCGCCCCGACCCCCAACAAACAAAGAGCAGACCCTGCGGCTATAAGAAAAGATACGACAATGCGGGAAAGGAAACTCTCCCGTTGACCGGCCTGACCCCTAATCCCCGGTTGCGGTTTAACACGCATAACATAACAAACACAAAGCCACCTTGCCTCGCAGGACCGCGTCTCTGTGTCGTTGGGGTCAAGTTTAACACAAAAACAACAAGATTTGTCAAGGGGGGGGGTAAAAATTTTTTTGTAAGGGTCAAGTGAGAAAAGGCGTCAATACGGCAATATAAACAACGGGAGTGGGCAAAAAATGACCCCCCTTTTTTTGAACTGACCCTTCCGCAATGTTACAATACCGCCTCTGCGTCCCCGTAGCTCAGTTGGATAGAGCACGGGATTCCTAATCCCGGGGTCGGGGGTTCAAATCCCTCCGGGGACGCCACTTGATATGAAAACTCTTTCCTTCAAAGGGCCGCTGTGCGAAAGCGACGCCTTTGAGCGTCTGCAAATCGCGCCGAGCCCCGGCGCAGACCTGCTCATACTTCCCGATGTTCCCGCCGTCTCTCAAGCCCGCGCCTTTTTTGCCGACCGGGACTCCGCCCCCTTTATAACCACCTTCGGACAAATGGCGCGAAAAACAAACGCCGCCGGGGCGCGGCGCGGCGTCCTCTCACGAACCGGAAGCATGATACTGATGAGACACGCGGCGGCGAAGGCGGGAATGTTCCCCCGTTCAAAACCGGCGGCGGCGCTTGTTTATGAACTCCTCTCCCTCGGCGCGGAACTGAAACACGGCGGCATAACACCGGAGGAATTCGCGGAAAAAACGGAAGGAACTTCCCCGTCAACCGCCCGCAAGGCGCGGCGGCTTGCCGATGCCCTCGCCGCGTTTGAAAAGGAAATGGAAAACGCCGAGATGATTGACAACGCCGGATTGATGGACGAACTGCCCCGCTCGTTTGAGCGGATGTTTATACAAGAGGGCGGCGCGGGCAGGGTTGTGGCCGCCGGTTTTGACCGCCTCACACCGCCGCAGGAGCGGGTTCTGCTCGCGGCGGAAAAGGCGGGAATTGCTGCGGCGCTCATCCGCCCCGCAGAGCCGGACGCGGCGGACATTGCCGTTTCGGCGGCGTCTTTCCCCTCATTTGCGGACGAGGCGGAGTTTGCGGCGGCGGAGATAAGAAGACTGGCGGAGCGCGGGGTTGACCCTTCCGGCTGCGCCGTCATTATGCGGGAGATGTCTCGCGGCGGGGAGGTTGCAAGCGCGCTTGAAAGATGCGGGCTTGCGGTTGACCTCCGCAGGGGCGCAAACGCGGGCGGGGCGGGCGCGATGCCCATTCTTCTGCAACAGTTTCCGCTTGCGGCGGGCGCGGGCTTTGCCTCCGCAGAATTTGCCGCGCTTATCCGCAACCCGCTTCTGCAAGACTTTTTCGGAGAGCAATGCCGGTTTGAAACGGCGCGGGTGATGGAGGCGCAAATCGCAAAAACGGGCGGGCTTTGCTCCCCCGATGAAGCGGTTGCCCCCCTGCCCCGCCCCGCCGCAAACCGGGCGCGGGAACTGGCGGCAATGATTTCAGAGGAGTTGGCGGACGGGGGCGAGCCGCCCGGAGGCGCTCCGCCCGGCGAAGCCGCCGCGCTTGCCGCGCTCCGCCGCCTTGTTGACGCAACCGGCGCGGCGCACTGCGGGGCGGACGGCGGGGAGAGGGAAGCGGTTAGAGATGTGCTGAGAGAGGCGGAGTTTTTCTGCGGGCTGTGGGGCGGGGAAGGAGGCTCATGGGAGGATTTGCGCGTGTTTGTGTCGGACATTCTCGCGGGGCGTTCATTCTCGCGGAAGATACCGGCGGGCGCGGCGGGGCGGCGGGTTACCGTAACGGACGCGCTTGAGGCGCGGGGGGCTTGTTACTCCGCCGTGTTTGTTCTTGACTGCGCGGACGGCTCGTTTCCGAGGGCGCGGGCGGGCGGGGCAATGTTTGGCGATGATGAAAAACGGCTGATGAATGACCGCCTCGGCGTTTGCGCGTTTGCGACCGCCGCCGACTACCGGGACAGGGAGCGGCTGATATGGAACTCCGTTGCGGCTTGCGCGGGAGGGAGGCTTTACATCTCCTTTGCGCGGGAGGGAGGGAAACTGGTTTCTCCCTTTGCCGCAGAGACGGCGGAGTTTCGGGCGGAGGGCGGAGGGGTGTTTCCGGCAAGCCCCTACTGCGCCGATTCGGCAATGGCGGCTGAGGTGGCGCGGAGCGGAACGGTGGGCGAAAAAACCGCCGGACTGCTCGCCGCCGCCGACCCGTTTTTTGAGCTGGCAAGCCGCGCCGTCCGGGGGGCGGAGGCGGAGAAGCAAAGACTGCGCCCGCACGGGGAGATAAGCGAGTTTGAGGGCGCGGCGGGAAGCGCGGCGGCGGAGGCGGTGAAGCCGGTTTCGGTGGGCGGGGTTGAGAGCATCGGGCGGTGCCCGTTTGTGTTTTTCTGCTCAAACATTCTGGGGATAAACGAGGGCATTCCCGCCGCCGCCGTCCCCCCGCCCGCCGACACGGGGGCGCTTTACCACGCGGCTCTCAGGTTTGTTTTTCGCAACGGAGGAGAGGACGCGCTTGAGGATTTTCTCTCAAAAGAGGAGACGAAAAGGGCGCACTGCCGCGTGCCGGACGCGGTGTGGGAGTTGCAGAAACGCCGCGCCGCCGCCGTGCTGAAAAGGTTTCTGTCCTTTGAAAACCGGCGCATAAGCGGGGAAAACCTGAAACCCGCGCTGTTTGAGCATGAGATTGAAACGGAGATTGCGGGGGTGAAGGTCAGAGGGAAACTTGACCGGATGGACTACGATGAAACCGGCGGCGTGAGGGTGGTTGACTACAAAAAGGGCGGCGTTGAGGGGACTTTCTGCGACCGGGGCAGGTTGCAGATTCCCCTGTATCTGCGGGCGGTTTCAGAGGAACTGGGCGCGGAGGCGCGGGGGGGCGACTATGTTTCGGTGGAAAGGGCCCCCGACAAAAAGAGCGTCTCTCCGGAGCGGAGCGATGACGCGGTGAGAGATGCGGTGAGATTTGCGGAGAGCAATCTTGGCCTTGTTAAGAAGGGGCTGTTTCCGCCCTTCCCTCTCTCAAAGACGGAGGATTTTCCTTTCGGCGAGTTTTTTCCGGCGAAAAACAACATGTGCGTCTCGTGCGCCTTTGCCGATGTGTGCAGGATAAAGAGCGGCGTTTCGCGGACGGCGGGGGGGAGGCGCGGCTGATGGACGGAATTGCGGAACTGCTGAACCTGAACGAAGAGCAGAGGCGCGTTCTGAACTCAGAGGCGCGGCGGCGGGCGGTGAGCGCGGGGGCGGGAACGGGCAAAACCCGCCTGCTTGTGGCGTGCTGCCTCGCCGAACTTGAGGCGGGGGCGGACATTGATTCCATAGTCGCCATAACCTTCACCGAAAACGCCGCCGCCGAACTCAAAAGGCGGCTGGAGGATGCCGTGCTGCTGTATCTGGAGCGGTTTGGAGAGCGCGGGGGCATAAACGCGCGGACGGCGGCGGGCATACGGGGGGCGCGAATAGGAACGATACACGGGCTTGCAATGGGCATAGTGCGGGAAAACCTCGCCCTCACGCCCTTCCCCGCAGGTTTTGAAATCGGCGAACCGGCGGAACTCAGGGCGGACAGGGAAAGAGCCGTTCTTGAAACCGTCCTCGCCCTCAGGGGAGACGGGGATTTTGACGAACTGCTTGAGACCGAACTCTTCAACCTTGACGCGGTTCTGGAAAACATCTCCGCAATAATAGAGGCCGCCTCCCGCAAACATCTGCCGCTTCCCCTCCCTCCGCCCCGGCTGACGGAAGCGCCGGACGGAGGGGATATAAACGGCATGATTGAGGCGGGCGAAAGTGTGTTTTCCTCCGCCGCCGCGAAAAGGCGGTTTCAGAAGGCGAAGGATTTGGCGGCGGGGGGCAGCGGGACATCGTGCCGGGATTTTGTCCGCATGGCGGGGGAGATGGAGAAGGTTTTGGAGATGAAAACCGCCTCCGCCGAAGAGAAGGCGGCGGCGGGGGGCATGGCGCGGCGGGCTGTTTGGGAGGCGGACATTCTGAACGTCCGGCTGACGGAGCGGTATCTGAAAGCCGCCGGGGCGGCGATGGAGCGGTATGCGGAGATTAAGGCTCGCGGCGGGCGGGCGGAGTATGAAGACCTTTTGTTTTGCGCGGCTCGCGTCCTTGAGGAAAACCGGACGGCGCGGGAGCATTACGGCGGCCTGTTCAAACTGGTGGTGGTTGACGAGTTTCAGGACACCGACCCTTTGCAGAACCGCATCATCACCCTGCTGTGCGAAGGCGGGGCGAAACTGCTGGTGGTGGGGGATATTCTCCAGTCAATTTACGGCTTCCGGGGGGCGGAGACGGGGCTGTTTCTCCAGACTCTGGGCGGCGGGGAGTTTGAGGCGTTCCGCCTTCCCGTGAACTACAGGGCGGCGGGGCAACTGCTGGATTTTCTGAACCGGTTTTTTGAAAACATCGTAAGCGGCTATGAGCCGATGAAGGCGGCGGGGCGGCGGGGCGGCGTTTTCAGGGCGCTTCCGGCGCGGGGCAAAAGCGCGGACGAAAAAAGGCGGAGCGAGGCGGAAGACATCGCCCGTGAAATCGGCGGACTTGCGGCGGAGGGGCGGCGGTATTCCGACATCGCCCTTATATTCAGAAGGCGGGCGAACACCGGCGTTTACGGGCGGGCGCTTGCCCGCGCGGGCATTCCGTTCACAACCGGGGGCGAAATGTTCTTCTTTTCCCTGCCGGAAGTGAGGGACATGGTTTCAATGCTGAGGTTTATGGCAAACCCGCTTGACGAAACCGCGCAGGCGGCGGTTTTGAGGTCGCCTTTTTTCGGGATCCCGGACGCGGGGCTTGCCCGTTATTTCAGGGAGAAAAAGAGCGCGGGCGCGGGGTTTTTCCGCTCCCCTCCGCACGGCGGGGAGGAGTGGGAGGAGGCGGCGCGGTATCTGGCCTCCGTCATTCGCGCCGGGGAGAGGGAGGATTTCTCATCGCCCGCCGCTGCGGCGCGGTTTGCGGCATACCGGCTGGGCTACGCCGCATGCGCCGCCGGAGACGGCGGGAGAGTGCGGTCTAACGTCATCAAATTCACCGCGATATGCGCCGCGCTTGCAAGGAAGGGGGTGGGAACCGCCGGGGCGGTGAGCCGTTTTGACGCGGGGAAAAACGACCCCCGCCCCGAAAGCGCGGAGGAGGAGCGGGACGCCGTTTCCCTCATCACGAGCCACGGGGCGAAGGGGCTTGAGTTTCCGGTTGTGTTCCTTGCCGACACCGATTACGGCCCCGTTTCCCGGCGGGGGCGCGTGGCGGCGGACTCCTCGCAGATAATGGTTTGCCACGAGGGGTGCAACGCCGGAAGGTGGAGGGAAATTGCGGGGGCGGGGGAAGCGGAGGAGGAGGAGAGAATCCTGTATGTGGCGCTTACGAGGGCGTCCGGGGCGGTTTTTACCCGTCTTCATGAAACCCCGAAGGCGGGGAGTTTTGCGGCAATGGTGAAAACCGCCCTTGAAAAAATGGCGGATTCCGGCGGTGAATACGGCGATATGCCCGCGCCCGCGCCGCCGCCGGAGACCGCCGGAGCAGAGACGCCGCCATCGGAGGCGACTGCGGAGACCCTCCGCCCGCTTTACGAGCCCGGCGAAGACGAAGCGGAGGAGACGCCGCCGTTTTGCGCGGTTGCGAAAACGGAGACGGGGGAGGTTATTCACAGGTTTTTTGAACTGTGGGACTTCTCGCCGGAATCCATAGGCGGGGTGGCGGATTTTGTCATCGGGGAGAGGTTTTTCGGGAGGGACGGCCTCAAAAGCGGGATAACAAGGTGCGCGAGAAATGTTTTGCGCTCGCCGCTTGCGGAGATGGCGGCAAACGCCCGCTCGGCGCGAAGGGAGTATGAATTCACGGTTGAAACCGGCGGCGCGGCGCGTGGCGGCAAGATAGACCTGCTGCTTGAGACGGACGAGGGAATGGTTGTTGTTGACTACAAATACACGGACTCTTCCGATGTGGGGAAGTATGAGGAGCAGATGGATTTTTACTGTGCGGCGATTGAGAAAATTCACGGGCAAAAACCGGCGCGGCGTTATATTTGCATTCTGCCCCCGGCGGATATGATTGAGATATGAAGACTGTTTCCGTGATAATTCCCGCCCTCAACGAGGAGAGTTCGGTGGGCGGTGTGGTGGGTGAAATCCCCCGTGAGAAAATCCGTGAGATTGTGGTGGTGAACAACGGCTCAACGGACGGCACGGCGGAGGCGGCGCGGGCGGCGGGGGCGACTGTTATAGATGAGCCCGCGCGCGGATACGGCAGGGCTTGCCTTGCGGGGATAAGGCATATATCGCAAGACCCGCCGGAAACGGTGGTTTTTCTTGACGCGGATTATTCGGATTATCCGTCTGAAATGCCTTTGCTGACCGCCCCCATAGAGGCGGACGGGGCGGACCTTGTTCTCGGCTCGCGGATAACGGGGGCGCGGTCAAGCGGGGCGATGCCTCCCCACACTGTTTTTGGCAACAAGGTGGCGGGTGTTCTTTTGAGCGCTCTTTTCGGCGTGAAGTTCACCGATTTGGGGCCGTTTCGCGCCATAAGGTTTTCAAGTCTGATGAGTCTGGACATGCGGGACGAGGATTACGGCTGGACGGTTGAGATGCAGATAAAGGCGGTTAAAAAGGGGCTGAGGTGTGTTGAAATTCCCGTGAGATACAGAAAGAGAACGGGGGTTTCAAAGATAAGCGGCACGTTTTCCGGCAGCGCAAAAGCGGGGGTGAAGATTGCGCGGGTGATTGCGCGGCATGTGTTTGGGTGAAGGGTTATCGTCTTACCATCTGGGCCATTTTTCGTTTTTGGTCATTACTCCTCTCCATTTTTTCTTCGTCCCCGAGGGGATTTGAACCCCTGTTGCCGCCGTGAAAGGGCGGTGTCCTGGGCCAGACTAGACGACGGGGACAGGACTCGTAAAAAAGTGAGCCGTGCAGGATTCGAACCTGCGACCCACTGCTTAAAAGGCAGTTGCTCTACCAACTGAGCTAACGGCTCCGCAAGCAGGCATACTATCACATAACGGGCGGTATTTGGACAACTCCGGCAATTCCGTGCAAAATCACACCCGGCGGCGGAAATGAACTTCACCCTCGTAACACTGTCAAACTTCTTTTTCTTCTGCAATTTTTCATCCTTCTTCCTCCTTCCCGTTCACATCAGAAACCTCGGCGGAAGCGAGTCTGAAATCGGCTGGATAATGGGAGCGTTCGGCGTAACATCCCTGCTCTGCATACCGCCGGTTTCCGCGCTGTCAGACCGCAGGGGGCGGAGGCCGCTGATGGCGGCGGGAGCGCTTCTGATGGCGGGAGCCTCGGCGCTCTTTCTCTTTATAGACGGCCTCGGCTGGGAAATCTTCGCCCTGAGACTGATTCAGGGCGCGGGATTTGCGGCGTTTTTCACATCCGCCTCCGCCGCCGCCGCAGATATGGCGGAGCCGGGTCGGGTCGCCGAAAGATTGAGCGTTTTCGGCGCGTTCACAATACTGTCCTACGCGGCGGGACCGGCGGCGGGCGAATGGGTGATGAACACGGCGGGGGCGGAGGGTCTGATAATCTACGCCTCGTCTTTCGGATTTGCGGCGTTCGCGCTGTGCCTGTTTGTGAAGGACGAAAACTTCTCCCCCGGAGAGCCCTCCCCGCGAGAGCGCGGGCGGATGTTCACGGCGCTGTTCACAAAAGACCGCGCGGCAATTCTGTTTGCCAACCTGACCTTGGCGGTGGGACTCGGCGCGATGCTCAACTTTTTCGCCGTTTTCGCCGATGAAAGCGGCTTTGCCGCCTCGCGCTTCTTTCTTACATACGCGGCGACCGTTATCGCGGTGAGAATTCTGTCGGCAAAAATTGCGGACGGGGCGGGAGGGAAAAGAGTCGCCTCGTTCGCCCTGCTCGCGGTGGCGGCGGCGCTTTTTCTGGTGTCGCAGACGCGCTCGGACACACAGGCGGTGTTGTTCTGCTTTCTCTTCAGCGCGGCTTACGGGCTGCTGTATCCCGCCCTCGGCGCAATGATGGCGGACAGGGCGCAAACCGGCATGGCAAACGCGATGGGCGCGTTCAATATGTCGTTCAGTCTGGGAATCAACTATGCGGCGTTTCCGCTCGGCATGGTGGCGGACGCCTTCGGGCTGCGGACGATGTTTGTTGCGGCGGCGGGCGTTGTGTTGTGCGGGTTTCTGCTGTTTTCCGCGCCCCGAAGCGAAACCGCCGGGAGGGAGCGGTGAGAAATTCCGGCATTCTCAAGTGGTTCATCCCCCTTCTTGCCGCCGCCGTGCTCGCGGGCTACGGAGGGCTGCCGGAAAGGATTGCCGACAGGGAAACGGGCTCTGAAACTTTCAGGGTCGTCAAGGTTATTGACGGCGACACCGTGCGGGCGCGGGACGGGCGGGGAAGGGAGCGGCTTATCAGGTATGAGGGAATTGACTGCCCGGAAGACGGAGGGGCAAGGTTTCCGTCAGACCCGCCGGGGCGGAGCGCCACCCTTGCAAACGCCGGATTTGTGAAGGGCAAAAAGGTGGAGGTTCGCTTCGGGGAGCGGAGGTTTGACACTTACGGGCGGCTGCTCGGCTTTGTGTTTGCCGACGGCAAAAACGTGGGGCTTGAACTGGTGCGGGCGGGGCTCGCGACCGTGTTTGAAGCGGAGGGGCAGGACGAGGCGCTTATGGAGGAGATGAGGAGCGCCCGCCGGAGCGCAATGGCGGCGCGAAGGGGAATATGGGGCGGAGACGGCAACTTTCCGCCGCCGCCTCAAAACGCCGGGTTTATAATCCCGCAGAACAGGGCGGCGGATATGACGGGCAAAAGAGTGGTCATCAGGGCGGTTATCACGGGCGCGGAGCGCAAGAGGAAACTTGTCGTCCTCAAAACGGACGGCGGGATTGAAATCCCCGTGTTCAAAAACGCCCTTCCGAATTTCAGCCATTTCGGCATCGTTCCGCACAAGTTTTACAAGGGAAAAACCGTTCTCGTAACGGGCAGGGTGAGAATGCACAAAGGCGTGCCGGGCATTACGGTCTGGCATCCGATGTCCATATTTGTTGAGGGATGAGCATAAAAGAGACACTCGCCGAAGGCTGCGCGGCAATGAACGTTGAGATTGACGGCGAAATGACGGCGCGGTTTGAAGAATACGCCCGGCTGCTGGTCAAATGGTCTTCCGCCATAAACCTGACCGCGATAACAGAGCCGCGCAATGTGGCGGTTTACCATTTTCTTGACTCGCTCACCGCCCTGCGGGCGGTAAAGCCCGGCTCATCGGTGCTTGACATAGGCGCGGGGGCGGGGTTTCCGGGCATACCGCTGAAGATCTGCATGCCGTCAATCAGCCTCGTGCTTGCGGACTCGCGTGAAAAAAAGGTGTTTTTCATGAGGGAGGTGATACGGAAACTCGGCCTCACCGGGGCGCGAGCCGTCAAAGCGCGGGTGGGAGGGGACGGCGAAAACACCGGCTCGGACTTTGACATCGCCGTCTCAAGGGCGGCGGGCAAAGCGCCGGAAATAGCCCGCGCCGCCCTGCCCCTTGTAAAAAAAGGCGGCATTGTGTTAATTATGAAAGGCAAAAACGGAGCGCGGGAATGGGAGAGCGAAAAACGGTCTTTCCCCGAAGCCCCGGCGGTTTCTGAAACCTCGGAGGAGATAACGCTTCCGGTGGGCGGAGACGGCAGGTTTCTGCTGACACTGAGAAAGAATTGACAATGAACGCTGTCGGAATCATAGGCGGGAGCGGGCTTTACGGAATGAGCGGCTTTGACGCCGCTCAGTCGGTTGAAGTCAGCACTCCATGGGGCGACCCTTCGGGGCCGCTGACAACGGGCGAGATGGGCGGCGTCCCCCTCATTTTCCTTCCG
The DNA here is from genome assembly GCA_026708565.1 of Candidatus Dadabacteria bacterium. Classification (NCBI taxonomy): domain Bacteria; kingdom Pseudomonadati; phylum Thermodesulfobacteriota; class Candidatus Dadabacteria; species Candidatus Dadabacteria bacterium. The sequence goes on along the minus strand of JAPOUR010000008.1, from coordinate 9,794 downwards.
CGCCACGGGCCCGGCCACACCCTTCTCCCCTCTGAAATCAACTACAGGGCGAACATTTACGCCCTCAAGTCTCTCGGCGCGGGGCGCGTCATATCGGTCAGCGCGGTGGGCAGTATGAAGGAGGGCATCAAACCGGGGGACATGGTAATTCCGTCCCAGTTCATAGACCACACAAAGAACAGGGCGAACTCGTTTTTCGGCGGCGGGGCGGTGGCGCACGTCTCAATGGCCGACCCCGTTTGCCACGAACTCGGCGCGGCGCTGGTAACGGCGGCAAAAAACGCCGGAGCCGCAACTCACGACGGCGGAACCTACATCTGCATTGAGGGGCCGCAGTTCTCCTCCCGCGCTGAGAGCCATGTTTACAGAACCTGGGGCGCGGACGTGATCGGCATGACCAACATGCCGGAGGCAAAACTCGCAAGGGAGGCGGAGATGTGCTACGCAACGCTCGCAATGGCGACCGATTACGACTGCTGGCATCCCGGCCATGACGCGGTAACGGTTGAGGACATCATAGAGACGCTCACCGCAAATGTTGAGACCGCAAAAACCGTCATCAAAAAAACGATTGAATCCCTCGGCTCCGGCGGCGGCTGCGCGTGCCGCCTTGCGCTTGAAAACGCAATCATCACACAACCCGATATGATAAGCGATGAGACAAAGAAAAAGCTCGGCGTGGTGGCCGAAAGGGCGCTGAAGTGACCGGGCGGACAACAGAGGAATCAGGGTTGACAGACCGGATATGCGCCCGTATAGTGGTCGCATAGGCGAATCCTGCATAGGAATACGAACCATGTCTCTTGACAGACACACTCTTCCGGGCGCGTTGCTTGCGAGTCTTGTCCGCCAAAACAGCGGTCCGGAGGGGCGCCATCTTGAAGCGCAAGCTGACATCTTTAACAGTCTCATCAACCACCTCGCGCTGTTGCAAAGCAACGGTACCATCAATAACCGGATGTTCTCTGATTTGACAAGAGATGCGGCCGCTCTGTTCGTTGAGGAAGAGGTTACCGCCCGTTTGAATCAGGTAATGGATGAAGGGCTTGCGGGGCTTTACTCCGTGAATGAGTAATGACTGTGAAAGAAGAAGAAAAAGGCCCCGGTGCGGAAGGTTCCGAGCCGGAAAATACTGAACAATCAGAGTCTCTTGAAAACCTGCCGCCCGAAGAGAAAAAGATTGTGGAGACAAGCATGCTTGCCATGCGTCACTTCGGACCCGTTCCACACCCCTTGGCCGACAAAATAAACGCCGAGCATATTGACAAGATATTGGAGATGACTGATAAAAAGAGTGACCTCGCTCACAAGGATAAAAGTGAATCAAGACGGTATTTTTTCACCTCCGCGGCGGTCGTAGTGGCGGTTTTTGTGTTTCTTACCATATACCTTGCCGGGCCTCACACCGACATATACATGAAGTTGATTGAAACCATCCTCGCATTTCTCGGCGGTCTTGGAAGCGGTGTGTGGATAAAAACCCGCATGGACAGAAAATGAAGGAGCCGCTTGGCGCTCCGTTGCCAGAGAATTCTCCGCAATGAGCAAACTTGCAATAGTGGGAACGGTCGCGCTTGACTCCATAGAAACCCCCTTTGAGAGCGGCGAGGAAATTCTGGGCGGCTCCGCCGTTTACTCGTGCCTCGGCGCGTCTCTGTTTACCAAGGTGGGAATATGCGCGGTGGTCGGCGGGGATTTTCCCGAACCGCACACGCGCCTTCTCCGCTCGGCGGGCGTTGACACGGGCGGCCTTGAGGCTGCGGACGGGGAGACCTTCCGCTGGAAGGGCAGGTATTCCGAAGACCTCGGCGACCCTGAAACCGTTTTCGTCCGTCTGAATGTTTACGAGAATTTCAAGCCGAAACTGACAGACCGCCTGAGAAACGCCGAGTTTGTGTTCCTCGCCAATATGGACCCCGCGGTGCAGATGGAAGTGCTTGAGCAGGTGAAATCGCCCCGCGCGGTCGCGTGCGACACAATGAACTACTGGATAGAAAACAGCCCGGAAGACCTCCGGAAAATACTGAAAAAAGTCAACATTCTCATCATAAACAACTCCGAAGCCCTTGACCTGAGCGGCGAGAAATCAATTGCCGCCGCCGCGAGGGAGATAATGAAAATGGGCCCCCGCACGGTTGTCATCAAGAGGGGCGAGTTCGGCTCGGTGATGTTTTCGGATGAAGACGTCTTCTGCGCCCCCGCCTACCTTGTGGAGAAAGCGATTGACCCCACCGGGGCGGGAGACACCTTTGCCGGAGGGTTCATGGGATACCTGAGCGCAAACGGCGCGGGCTCGGCCTCCGACATGAAAAAGGCGGTCATTTACGGCTCCGTTCTCGCCTCCTTTACGGTGGAGAGCCTCGGAACTGAAAGCATCAAAACCCTCAGCAAAGAGAAGTTTGAAAACCGCTTCCGCGAATTTATGCGGATGTCTCAAATCTGAAAAGCGGTCATTATGAAAAAGAAATACCTTTCTTCCGCGCTGATGCTTGTGATTGCGCTGTGCGGCGCGTGCGCAAAGCCGCAGGGGGGCGCGGGGGAAATCCCGCTTCAAAGCCGCAAAGACCTCGCCTCCTCCTATGTGCGGAGCGGGGATTTTATTGAGGCGCTTGAGGAGATGGCCGGGGCGGAAAAACGGTTTCCCGGCGACAAGGAAATCCACCTGATAAAGGGCATAGCCTATTTCGGGCTGAAAGACTTTTCCTCGGCGGAGAAAAGTTATGAAAAGGCGCTTGAACTGGACGGCTCATACACAAAGGCGAGATACACCCTTTGCGGACTTCATCTCACGATGAACAAGCCCGATGACGCCATCCGGCACTGCACGGCGGCGGCTGGCGACATCGCCTATCCGCTGCGGTATGCGGCGATGGTCAACATAGCACGCGCCTACGATATGAAGGGCGACCCGGAGTCTGCGGAGCGGTTCTTCAAGCAGTCCCTTCTGGTTGAGCGGTCAAACATTTACTCAATGAACGAATACGGGAAGTTTCTGGCAAACGCCGCCCGCCACTCCGAGGCCGCCCGGCATTTCTCGGCGGCGTTGAAACTTGCGCCCGGGCATAATGAGGCGCGAATGAATCTGGCCGAATCCCTTATGGAAACGGGAGACGCCGCCCCCGCGTGCGCCGAGATTGAGCAACTTCTGAAAAACAGGCCGGAGCCCGCTCTGGAACACAGGGCGCAAAAGTATGCGCGGCGCTGCGAACTCCGGAGCCCGGCAAGTGTCCCCTAAGGAACGGGGGAGTGAAAGACCGTCATTTTTTCAATGCTCATGTCTCTTATGGTGTGCGGAATGCCGCCCACTCCGAGGCCGGACTTCCTGAGCCCCGCAAACGGCATTCCGTCTATTCTGAAAGCGGTGTGGTCGTTAACCATCACGGCGGACGCGCTCAGTTTTTTTGCGGCGGCGAGCGCGGTGTCAACTCCCGCCGTGAAAACCGATGACTGAAACGCCGTATCAAGGGCGTTTGCCCGCGCTATGGCGTCTTCCATGTCATCAACCTCGTAAACGCACACCACGGGGCCGAAAATTTCTTCCGTGCTGACGCGCGCGGAGGCGGAAGGGTTAAGCAGAATGGTGGGCTCATAGCACCTGTTTCCGACCGGCTTTCCGCCGCAAACTATCTCCGCCCCTCCGTCCGCCGCCTCGCAGACCCACTCGTGAACGCGCCCGACCTCGCCGGGCCTTATGAGGGGACCCACCTGTGTTGATTTCAGCGCGGGGTCTCCCGTTTTCATCTCCCGCGCCCGTTTTGTGAAGAGCGGAATAAACCGCCTTCCGGCCTCTCTGGTCAGAAAGACCCTCTGGGTTGAAACGCAGACCTGCCCGGCGTGATAAAACCCGCCTTTGGCAAGCAGGGCGGCGGCGAGTTCCATATCCGCATCGGGATACACAAGGGCGGGCGCCGCTCCGCCGTGTTCAAGGGCGCAGCGGGTTCCGGGGGCGAGTTTGGAGCGGAGCATCCAGCCCACGCGGGAACTTCCTATGAAACTCAGGAAATCCGTCCGCGCGTCCGTTGCGAGCGCCTCGGCGGCCTCGTTTGTGTCCGTAATCACCACCTGACACCACTGCGGCGGCAGTCCGGCTTCAACCAGTATGTCCTTAAACGCAATGCAGGAAAGAGGGGTTTCATTTGCGGGTTTTACGATAACGGGGCAGCCTGCGGCGACCGCCGCGCCCGCCTGATGAACGATGAGGTTGAGGGGGTGGTTAAAGGCGCTGATTGCCGCGACAACGCCCGCCGGTTCCATTTGCGTAAATGCAACCCTGTTTGCGCTGTAGGGGTCGCCGCCCATGGGGACCGCCCTTCCCGCTTCGGCGCGTATGGTTTCGGCGGCGATCTTGGCGGAATCCGCCGCCCTGTCCATTTCAACCTTTGAATCGTTATACGGTTTCCCGCCTTCCCGCGCCGCCTGCAAAGCCAGTTCGTCCGAGCGTTTTTGTATGATGGAGGCCGCCCGTTCCAGTATCCCCGCTCTTTCCCGAACCGAGAGCCAGCCGTCCCGGTTTTCGTGGAGGGCTTTTGCGGTTTCAAAAAGTCCGCTTAAATGCCGTTTGCCCGCCGTCTCCACATGCGCGATAACCTCTCCGTTGAAAGGGTTTTCAACCGCAATCTCGCCCTCCGGCGGGAATTCGGACTCAAACTGTAAAGGGTGTTTCATCGGTCTTCTCCTTTGAAAGGGAGTTTACTGGATTTGGGGAGAGAGTAAGAAAAAGCCCCCTGACACCGAAGTGCACGCGAGGGCGGAAGGTTGCCTTGAAAGGCCTATCCTGCGAAACACTTGGTCTCTTGTTATGGACTGAAAATGTTTGACAGGCTCTAATCAGATACAATATCTTTTTATAGATTGCCACAAAGAGAAGTGTTGTCAATAGTTGGGAGAGAGAAAGTAAATGGCTAAACAGAGTTTTCAGTACTGGTTAGGCTTGGACATGGGGACAAACTCCATCGGCTGGAGTGTAATTGAGCAACAAGACGGAGAGCCGAAAGATTTTGTTGATTGCGGGAGCAGAATCTTCATCCGCTCCGTTGAAGACAAAACACCAACTCCGAAAAACCAGAACCGCAGAAACATGCGCCTTATGAGGCGAGTCATAGAGAGACGCCACAGACGCAAGGAACGCCTCAGAAACTATCTGATAAGCAAGAGCTTTCTGCCCGCAGACCTCAAAGGCGAGAAAAACCCTGAGGTGAAACTTAACGAACTTGGCGACCCCTACGAGTTGAGGGCCAAAGCGCTGGATAAAAAACTGACTCCCCATGAGTTTGGCCGCGCCATTCTGCACCTGGGAACACGGCGGGGTTTTCTGAGCAACCGCAAAACTGGATTTGGCGACCTTCTTGATGAAGATGAAAAGGATAAAGATGAAAAGTATTCAGAAATAAGAAGAATCCTTGAAGGTGAAGATGAGGGAGCAAAATCAGATGATGAAGGGCCTGTCAAAGAAGGCATTAAGAAACTGCGCCAAGAGATAAAAAAGGCGGGTAAAAGAACCCTCGGAGAGTATCTGGCAACCCTTGGGCGTAAACGCAACAGGGGAGAACATCATGACTGGAGAACTGACAGAAAGATGTATCAGGAAGAGTTTTACCACATATTTCAGAAGCAGTCCGAACTGGATTCTGACACTTACAACGACACAGTAAAAAAAGCGATTGAAATAATTATCTTCAAGCAACGGCCTCTAAAGTGGAACAAAGGAACGGTGGGCAATTGTTCGTTGGAGCCTCGCTATAAGAGAGCAAGGACTGCCAAATTGAAGTTTCAAAAGTTTCGCTATTGGCAGGACATCAACAATCTGAGTTGGGATGATCTTGAGACCGGGGAAATTGCAATACGTCCTTCGCTCAAAGAAAAACAACTTCTTGCCAAAGCCCTTGAGAAGAATAAAAATCTGACATGGAAAGAAAGTAAAACACTCCTCAAGTTGAGGAAAAGAACGAAGTTTAATCTGGAAAAAGTTGAGGGGAAAAGCAGAAGGGGAATAAAGGGAAACACTACGGCCTGCGGGATAAGGGAAATAATTGGAGATAAGTGGGATTCATTCAATGAGGAAAAACAGGAACAACTTGTTGAAGATTTGATTTCTTACGAGTCTAAAAAACACCTCAAAAAACGGCTTCAAAACCACTGGGGGTTTGATTTGGAAAGAGCCGTCAAACTCTCCGTTCTTGAATTGGAAGAAGGTCACGGGAATCTTTCACTGAAAGCCATAAGAAAAATTCTGCCCTGCCTTGAAAAAGGCAGAGTTTACAGCAGAGAGAGTGATAAAGAGAAAGAAAGAGGAGCATTGCAAGCGGCGGGATACGAGGTTGCAAAACCTCAAACCGACAACAGAGAAACACTTGGTGAAATCCCCTTTGTTCCAAACCCTATTGTTACAAAGTCCTTATATGAAGTCCGCCGTGTTGTGAACGCCATAATAAAAGAGTATGGGAAACCGACCGCTATAAGAATAGAGATGGCGAGAGATTTGGAAGCAAACACAGAAAAATATAAGAAAGCATTGGAAAGACAGAAAGAGAACACCAAGGCAAATAAAGAAGCTGAAGAACAATATGAAACCATACGAAGTAAAAATCCTCACCTTAATTTAAGGCAATACATATCCCATCAGGACAAACTGAAATACCGACTTTGGAAAGAAAGTGGTGAACGGTGCGCTTATAGTGGAAAGCCAATTTCCCAGACCGACTTGTGGACGGGCGATATTGAGATAGACCACATATTGCCATACAGCAGAACTCTTGATAACTCATATATGAACAAGGTTGTCTGTTTCGAGAAACAGAATCGGAAAAAAGGCAACAGGACCCCCTACGAAGCATTTGAAAAAACAGAACAATGGGAGACAATCAAACAAATTTCAAAAGATTTTCCTCAAAAGAAAAAAGAGAACATTCTGGCAACAGAGATAGAAAAAGATTTCATCAACAACCAGTTGACAGATGCGCGTTACATAGCGAAAGAAACCGGCAGATACATGAGAACTCTCGATTGCGATGTAACTTTCACAAAAGGCGGAATAACTTCATGGCTTCGTAGGCATTGGAAATTGAATAAAATTTTGGGTGACACAGGGAAGAAAAATCGCAATGACCACAGACACCACGCAATTGACGCTACCGTCATCGCCCTGACAAGCCCCAGTCTTTACCGCAAAATAGTCCACCTCGCTTCAGAAGCAGATGATGATTCCATATCTCCCGAATACGGATTGAAAGCTCCAGAGGTTTTGAAAGATCTAAGAACCAAGTTAGAAAATGCCAGAGACAGGATGATAGTTTCACACTCAACAAACAGGAAGATAACCGGAGCATTCCATGAAGCAACCGCCTACGGAATTAAGACTAAAAACGGCAAGCCCGGAGTTGTTGTCCGCAAAGATCTGGTTAAGATGACAGACAAAAATAGAAAAAACATATTATGCCCCATAATCAAGGCAGAATTTGAGTCTTATGTAAACATGAGAGGCAGCCTTAAGGCGGCACAGAAGAATCTCAATGAAACCCCCTTCAAACATCCAAAAACCGGACATATTGTAAGGCGAGCAAGAGTATGGGTCACAAAAGATTTTAGCGAGACATCTTATTGGCAAAAACAGGATGAACTGGGTAACAGATTGGGAGTAATGATTTATGGAAATAATCACCACGTAGAGATACTCAAAAACAAGAAAACTGGCAAATACAACAGCGAGGTTGTAACCGCTATGGAGGCCGCAAGAAGAGCAAGGACTTTAGATGCCATCACTATGGCAAAGAACAAAATCAAGAAGGCAAAAACAGATACCATACTGAAAGAAGCAAAGAAAGAATTAGAAAAAGCAGAGGAAAATAAAGAGCCAATAGTAAAAATTGATCATGGAGAAGATTTGGAGTTTATCATGTCTCTATGTATTAATGACATGGTAAGTGTGGAAGAAATCGGCAAAAGAAACTTCTATAGAGTAAGAAAACTTGATAGGGGAAAGAATGGTGAATGTGTAAAGTTGTTCTTACGAATACATACAGACGGAACTAAAGACAAAGAATTTAAGAAACTTCATCTCAGCGAAAAGAAAAGTCTGGAACTTGCAAAAGCACCTTCTACACTATTGATAGAGAACAAAGTGAGACAAGAATCAATCAACGCCCTCGGTCGCCGACTGACTAACGCAAATCCGTAAGGTCTGCCCGCAATGATTAAACGGATCATTGAGGTAAGCAATCCCGCATACCTTCATCTGAAAGACCGTCAGATGATTGTCCAAATTGACGGAGAAGGCGACAGCAGTGTTCCCGTGGAAGACATGGGAATTCTGATACTGGCAAACCCCTCAATCTCAATCTCTCAGGGTCTTGTGGCGGCGTGTCAGGAAAACAACTGCATAGTGGTATTCTGCGACCGAAGCCATATGCCGGTATCCGTCCTGCTTCCTCTTTCAGGGAACTCTGTCCACAGCAAAGTGCTCAACACTCAGACCGGAATTAAGAAACCCCTCAAGAAACGCCTTTGGCAGAAAATCATCATCGCCAAGACAGAAGCGCAGATACAAACCCTGCTCTTTTTCAACAAAGAGACCAAATCGCTCCCAAGCCTTAAGAGAAGAGTCCAAAGCGGCGATACTACAAACATTGAAGCGCAGGCGGCGAAGATGTATTGGTCGCTACTGTTCGGGAAAGGTTTTGTCAGGGACTTCAAAAAAAGCGGAGTTAACTCCCTGCTCAACTACGGCTACAGCATGGTCAGGGCATCCGTGGCGCGCGCCCTGTGCGGAACGGGGCTACACCCGGCTCTCGGAATACACCATCACAACCAGTATAACCCTATGTGTCTTGCTGATGACATTATAGAGCCCTTGCGTCCTCTTGTTGACAGAAGAGTCTATGAGATGAATGAGAGCGGGGTTACAGAACTTGACACAAAAGCAAAGACTTCATTGCTCTACCTTCTTTCAGAGGAAGTCCTTTTTGAACAGAAGAAACTTCCCCTGATGGTCGCGACTCAGCATATGGCGGCAAGTCTGAAGAAGGCGTTCTCCGAAGAAGAATCTGATTTTTTGAAGATACCGACATTGATTGAAAACAGACAACTGAGGCTTGAGGTGTAGACATTGGCTTTCGGAGGATACAGAACTGTGTGGATAATAGTGATGTTTGACCTTCCAACCGACACGAAGAAGGCGCGGAAGGATTACACAAGGTTTCGCAAGGGCCTTATGAAAGACGGGTTCATTATGATGCAGTTCTCCGTATACGCGAGACACTGCGCGAGTGAAGAAAACGCCCTTGTTCACTCAGGCAGGGTGAGGGACTCTTTGCCGCCGGAAGGCGAAGTGCGGGTTGTTACGATTACAGACAAGCAGTTTGGACGAATGCAAGTCTTTTTCGGAAAAAAACGCAAACAACTTGAGAGGCCTCCCCAGCAAGTCACTCTTTTTTGACTTGCCGGGACGCCTGAACCCCTTGCCAGTAGTGTGGTTGAGAGGAAGGTATTGTATCTGATTAGAGCCTGTCCTCAGCCCACAACTCCGCCGCACGCGCCACCACAGCGCGCCTTATTGTATCTGATTAGAGCCTGTCCTCAGCCCACAACAATGGGATATGTCCAACGGAGAACCGAAGCATTGTATCTGATTAGAGCCTGTCCTCAGCCCACAACAATCAAACTCGCCATGAGCCGGTGCTCAAAATTGTATCTGATTAGAGCCTGTCCTCAGCCCACAACTATCTGCTTCGGGGGGGGGGGGGGTAAAAACCGCCCTCTGACAAACTGCGAAATCGTAAAACCCCCATCCCCCTCTGGAT
>JAPOUR010000007.1 GCA_026708565.1 Candidatus Dadabacteria bacterium | reverse complement strand
CGCCTCAAACCTTGAATGCCCCCCACATCACATATAGCATTCTCAAATGCCTGAAAACGGGTTTGTCGCATCGGCGGTAATACTCGCCGCCGGAGAGGGAAAACGCACGGGCGGACAGCCCAAACAGTTCCGCGACCTTTGCGGCAGGCCGCTTATTGCCCACTCGCTTGAGACCTTCCAAAACCACGGAAGCATCGGCGAGATCATCATAGCTGCCCCCCGCTCCCATATCGCGCGGGCGGAGAAAATCGCCGCAGATTTCGGCATCGGCAAAGCCAAAATTGTCGCCGGAGGGCAAACCCGTTATGAGTCCGCCCGCCTCGGCTTTGAGCAGACACGCGAAGACGGCGGGGTGGCGGTTTTCCACGACGCCGCAAGGCCGTTTGTGAGCGCAGACGCCATAGACGCCGTGATAGCGGGCGCGCTGAGCGCCGGAGCCGCCGGGGCGGCGGTCGCCCTTGACGACTCCATCAAAACAACCCGCGCGCCCGACGGGGAAAACGGCGGAAGATATTTTCAAAACGCCGTCCCGCGCACGGGCGTGTGGCGGGTTCAGACCCCGCAGGCGTTCAGAAAGACGCTGATGAAAAAAGCGTATGAGAGGTTCTCAGGCGACCCCGAAAGTATTACGGACGAGGCGGCGCTTTTTGAAGCGGCGGGCTTTGAAGTGGCGGTTTCGCCCGGAGACCGCCGCAACATGAAGGTTACAACCGCGGAAGACTTCATCATAGCCGAAGCGGTTGCCGGAAGCGTTGAAAAGCGCGGGGGCGCGGCGGAATGAAACAAAGGGTCGGCATCGGCTTTGATGCCCACAGGTTTGCCTCAGGCCGCCCGCTTTTTCTCGGCTGCGTGGAAATCCCTTTCAACAAAGGGCTCGCGGGACACTCGGACGCGGACGCGCTCGCGCACGCAATATGCGACTCCCTGCTCGGAGCGGCGGGGCTGGGAGACATCGGGACGCACTTCCCCGATTCCGACCCGGCATACAGGGATGCGGCGGGGGCTTTTCTGATTGAGCAAACCCTCGGCAAGGTCTCCGGGGCGGGCTTTGCCGTGGTCAATGTGGACTGCGTTGTGATTTGCGAAGAGCCGCGCATTTCCCCGCACACGGCGGAGATGAGGAAAAAAATCTCCGCGCTGCTGCAAATCGCCGAAGACCGCGTAAACGTCAAGGCGACCACAACGGAGAAAATGGGGTTTGCCGGCAGGGGCGAAGGGGTGGCGGCAAAAGCGGTCTGCCTGATTGAAGAAAAGAGTTGATGACCCGCCTCTCCGCAATCCTCAACCGTCACCTGATAGTGGTTTGCGCCGTCCTGCTGGTATTGGGCGTGGCGGCGGGAACGGAGGCGGAGGGGGTTTCGGTTTACCATGCGGCGGCGCCGGGCGCGCTGTTTGTGATGGCGGCGGCTTTGAGATTCTCCCGCCTCGGCTTTGCCCTTTTCTTCCCGCTCGGCCTTCTGCTGCCCTTTCTTCACGCGCACTCTCCCGACCCGGAGTTGTCGCACGTCGCGGGCAAAAGAGCCGTGGTGAGCGGGCGGCTGTATGAAAACGCCGTAAAAAGACCGGCAAGTGTGCGGATACCGCTTGAGGTTGACTCCGTAACCGCCGGGGGCAAAACGCGGGCGGCGGGCGGCAGGGTGCTTCTTTATTCGGACGGCCATGCGGGGCTCGCTTACGGAGACCGCATTACGGCAAAGGTCAGACTCCGGCCCGTGAAAGGATTCAAAAATCCGGGGGCGGGCGGGTATGAGGAGCGGCTCGCGGCGCGGGGTGTCTTTTTTACCGCATACGCCGGAGAGGGAGACATCAAAACCGGCGGGCGGGACGAAAACTCAAACCCCCTTCTGTGCGCCGTGGGGGAACTGCGCGGAGACTATGCGGCGTTCATAAGAAAAAATCTCGGACCTACTGCCGCCGAAATAGTGAACTCCCTGTCAATCGGCGACAAGGGGGCGCTGCCCGACGAGGTCAGAAGAAACTTCTCCGCACTGGGCATAGGCCACCTGCTCGCCATATCGGGGCTTCACGTGGGCGTGGCGGCGGTGTTTTTCTACATGACGCTCAAGTGGCTTCTGAAAAGGTCGCAATACCTGATGCTGACGCTGGTGATTCCCCGCATTGCGGCGGCGGCAACCATACCCGCGGCGCTTTTCTACGCGCTGCTGACGGGCCTGAGCAACTCCTCCACCCGCGCCGCAATTATGGCGGCCGTCTACCTTACGGCGATGATAATCGGAAGGAGAGACGACCGCCTGAACGCGCTCGCGGCGGCGGCAATCATCATCCTTATCGCGTCTCCGGCGGCTCTTTTTGAGGCGTCTTTCATCCTTTCGTTTTCCGCCGTGCTCGGAATCCTTCTGGCGCTCAACCGCTTCGGCGGAGGCGGCGGGGAGAAGGATTCCCCCGCGTGGCGGAAAGCCGGACGCGCGGTTGCCGCCATACTTTTTACCACCGCCGCCGCAACGGCGGCAACGCTTCCGTTTGTGATAAACATGTTCGGCTTTGTTCCCGTTCTGACTTTCCCCGCAAACCTTGTCGCCATGCCGCTCGCGCTGGCAATGGTGCCGCTGTGCATTGTGTCAGTGGCGGTCTTTGCCGCAACGGGTTTTGTGCCGGAGTTTCTGCTTGACACCCTGGGGATTTTCTCCTCCACTCTCACGGGCGCGGCGGACATTCTGGCGGGCGCGGACCCGGCGGTTACGGCCCCCGTTATGAGCGGACGGACATTTATTGTCTTTTATCTGTGCGCGGCGGCCGTTCTTGCGGCAAGCCGTTCAAGGAAACCGTCCCTTTACGCCGCGGCGGCTCTCTCCCTTCTGCTTGCGGCAAGCGCGGCATACGACCTGCGCCCCGCCCACGGGAAACACACCGAAGCGGTCTTTTTTGACGCGGGAAGGAAAAAAACGGCGCTGTTCATATTTGCGGACGGCAAAACGGTTCTTATAAAAGGCGGTTTCTCAAAAAAAGCGCGCTCGGACTTCATAGAAAGAGCGGTCATACTGCCCGCGCTGCGCGCCAAGCGGGTTACAAAAACCGACACGCTGATACTGCTCTCAAACGACCGAGGACACCTTAACGGGGCAGCCGCGCTGATTGAGGGCGGAGATGTGGAAAACTTGTGGATAAATAGCCCGAAACTTAACAGCCGGCTGTGGGAAACCATAGAGAAACACGGCGTTTTATGGAGAAAAATCTACCGCTCCCCGCCGGACCGGCACGCGGTTAAGTTCCTGCAATTACACGAACAAATGGGAATAGCGGACTCATCCGCGCCCTATCCGGTTCTGGTCAGGGTCTCCTACGGGGAGACCTCTTTTCTGCTGATGGAATCCATCCACAACACACGGGGAAAGAATGTGGAAAAAGTGTATAAAAACGAGTTGAAAAGCGATGTGGTGTTTCTGCCGGACACAAACAATAAAAACCGGAGCGCGGTTCTTGCGGTGGCGCGGGCGGCGGAGGCGGGTGTTGTGGTTTGCGGAAAGTGCCGCGCGGAGATTGAGCGCGAGGGCATGAACGCGCGCGTCTACGAGACCGACACCGGCGGGATGGTTTCGGTGTTTACCGACGGGCGGCGCATAACGAAAACGGAAACCTTTGCCCGCGACCGCTAAACAACCTCAAGAGAGAGAGACTTTTCACCGAGAAGGCCCTCCACCTCGCTCACAAAATCAGGCGAGGGGGAAACGCCGTATTTGCCGACCTCTATGGAGACCGTCTTGCCTCCGGCGTCAAGGTTGATGGTTACTTTTGATTCGCCGCCGTGCTGTTTCATTATGTTTTCCAGCCTTACCAGATTCTCCGGCAGCGCGACCCCGGAGTCTATTGAGATGTTAACCAGAGACGCCTTCGCAAGAAATTCGGAAACCGTCAGTATGTCTCTCACCTTCATCTGCCTCTTGTCGTCCGAACTCTCAACAGTTCCCGTAAGAACCACCGGCTCTATCTTCTGCTCAAGCAAAGTGCGGCTTTTGCGCACCGCGTCATTGAACGCCACGCACTCAACGGAGCCCTTCAGGTCTTCAATCTCAACCCTTGCGAACAGCCCCGTGCCGGACTTGGTCGTCTTTATGGAAACCGACCGCACCACGCCCGCGATTGATGTGTCTTTCTTGTCGGCAAGGCCGTGAAAACGGGCGGTGTCCGAGTGGGATTTGATCATCTTCAGGCGGTCTTCATACCTCATCATGGGGTGGCTTGAAACAAACATCCCCAGAGACTCAAGCTCGCATTCCGAAACCCGCCGCTCGTCCCACGGCTCCGCTTCGGGCAACTCCGGGGTGAACACCTCGCTCTCTTCGGAGGAGAAAAGCGAGCCCTGCCCGTCGGGGCCGTCCGACTGCTTGAGCATGTAGTAGGAAACCACCGTGTCCAGAGATTCAAACAGTTTCGCCCTGTTGCCCTCAAGTGAGTCCAGCGCGCCGCTCTTTATCATCATCTCAAACGCTTTCCGGTTTATCCGCTTGGACTGAACCCGCGAGCAAAAGTCAAAAAGGCCGGTGAACGCCCCCTCGGCGCGCGCCCCGATTATTGCGTCCACAACCTCGTCTCCCATGTTTTTCAGCGCGGAGAGCCCGAATCTTATGGCGTCCCGACCGACCGGGGTGAACCCCGACATGCTCTCGTTGACATCGGGCGGAAGCACCTTGATTCCCATTCTTCTGCACTCGGTTATGTGGGCGATTATCTTGTCGTTGTTGGAGGAATCAACCGTCATCAGGGCGGACATGAATTCAGCCGGATGGCGCGCCTTCAGGTAGGCGGTCTGGTATGTTACCAGCGCGTATGCCGCGCTGTGGCTCTTGTTGAACGAGTAGCCGGCAAACTTCTCCATTATGTCAAACAGTTCGGCGGCCTTGTTTTTGTCTATGCCGTTTTCCAGCGCGCCGGAAACAAACTTTTCCCTCTGCGCCTTCATTTCCTCGGGCTTTTTCTTGCCCATCGCCCTTCTCATCAGGTCGGCGTCCGAAAGGGTGTAGTTGGCGCAGACGCTGGCGGTGCTCATTATCTGCTCCTGATAAACGAACAGTCCGTGGGTTTCTCCCAGCACCTCCTCCAGAAGCGGATGCGGATAAGAGACGCGCGCCCTGCCGTTTTTCCGCCGGATGAAGTCCTCAACCATTCCGCTGTCAAGGGGGCCGGGCCTGTAGAGGGCGAGCGCGGCGACAATGTCTTCAAACCTCTCCGGCTTCAGTTTGCGGAGCATGGAAACCATTCCCGAACCGGACTCTATCTGGAACAGTCCGTGCGTGTTTCCGCTTGCGAACAGTTCATACACCCGCGGGTCGTCAAGGGGCATAAAGTCTATGTCCAGACTGGGGGTTGAGCCGTTGCCTGCGCTCTTTATCAGGGCGGTCGCCTTGTTGATGATGGTGAGGGTTTTCAGCCCCAGAAAATCAAATTTCACATATCCGAGGCTTTCAATCGCGCCCATGTCAAACTGGGTTACCGTCTCGCCGTTCGCCCCTTTGTAAAGGGGAATGCGGTCGGAAATCTTTTCACTCGCTATGACAACGCCCGCGGCGTGAGTGGATGCGTGGCGCACCATGTTTTCAAGGGGCTTTGCAAACTCAATCATCTTTGTGAGCGTGTCGGAGCCGTCCACCATCTTTTTGAGTTCGGGGGTTTTTTTGAGCGCCTCCTCTATGCTGAACACCTTGCCCCGGAAAGACGGTATCAGTTTGGAAACCTTGTCCACCTCCCCGTAGGGAATGCCCATGACCCTGCCCACGTCTCGCACGACCGCCTTTGACGACATCTTTCCAAAAGTGCCTATCTGAACCACATTCTCCCGGCCGTATTTTTCGCTCACATACTCTATGACCCTGTCGCGCCCCTCGGCGCAGAAATCTATGTCTATGTCCGGCATTGAGACCCTTCCCGGATTGAGGAATCGCTCAAAGATCAGGTTGTGAGCCACAGGGTCAACATCGGTTATTCCCAGCGCGTATGCCGCGAGGCTTCCCGCCGCGCTTCCCCTGCCGGGGCCCACCGGAATGCCGTTTTTCTTGGCGTATTCAACAAAATCCGCAACCACAAGAAAGTAGTCGGCAAAGCCCATCCGGCATATTTCGCCCAGTTCATAGTCAAGCCGCCCGGCGTAGGGTTCGGCGTCTGCGCCCGATATGCCCCGCGCGGCAAGCCGCGCCCCCATCTTTTCGGAGGCAAGCGAGCGCAGCAGTTTCTCCGGCTCTCCGTCCGGGCCGAACTTCGGAAACCGGTAGCCCTCATCCTCAAAATCAAAGTCGCATCTGGCCGCTATCTCAACCGTCCTGTCCAGCGCGTCGGAAAAGCCCTTTAAGGTTTTTTCCATCTCCTCTCTTGTTTTCAGATAAAAGCCGTCTCCGGGAAATCTCATTCTGCCCTGGTCGTCCACCGTCTTGCCGGTCTGTATGCACAGAAGCACATCGTGCGGCCCGTGGTCCGAGCGGCGCAGGAAGTGGCAGTCGTTTGTGGCGACAAGGGGAATGTCAAAATGTTTGCCGAGTTTTTTGAGGTCTTTGTTTATGCGCTCCTGTTCTTTGACGCCGGTCGCCTGAACCTCAAGGTAGTATCTGTCGCCGAATATTTCCCGGTATGTTGAAATGACGTCTTCCGGCGTCTCTTTGGTGCGTTTGAATATGGACTGCGACAACTCGCTGCTCATGCAGCCGCTGAGCACAATGAGCCCCTCGTTGTGCTGGCTGAGCATTTCATGGTCAACCCTCGGGCGTCTGTAGAGGCCCTCAAAGTATCCGCGGGTAACCAGATTGGAGAGGTTTTTATATCCGGTCGCGTTCATGCACAGGACGGTCAGGTGGAAGTTTTTCCCGTCTGACGGTTTGTCCAGTTTGAGTGTGGGGGTTACGTATATCTCACAGCCGATGATGGGTTTGACGCCTTTTTTTTTCGCTTCGCGGTAAAAATCGTAAGCGCCGAACAGGTTGCCGTGGTCTGTGATGGCGACCGCGTTCATATTGAGTTCGCTCACCCTGTCAACAAGGTCTTCAAACTTTATAGCGCCGTCAAGCAGCGAATACTGGGAGTGGAGGTGAAGATGAACGAAACCGTTTTTCATGAGGCCGCCAATGTCTTAAGCGGGACTATGATATATGAAAACGGGCGGTTGGAAAGCCCCCGCCCCTCTTGACTGTAGAACTATTTTGTGGAAAATTTAAAGTCTCACTTTAATTTTTCAAGGTTGTTGATGCAGAACCCGGCGCAAAAACCAATAGAGAGAACCGTCTTTTTAAGGCGGATTGAAGACTATTTCAAGAGCCACCCCATGGTTGGTATTCTCGGCCCCCGGCAGTGTGGCAAGACCACTCTGGCGCGGGACTACATTGCAACCCTGACCGGCGAAGCGGTTCACTACTTTGATCTGGAAGACCCTGACCACCTGAACCGTCTGCAAGACCCCAAGATGGCGCTGGAACCGCTTGAGGGGCTGATTGTGATTGATGAGATCCAGCGTTTGCCGGAGATATATCCGGTGTTGAGGGTGCTGATAGACCGCCGTCCGCAAGGGCAGCGATACCTGATACTGGGCAGCGCTTCGCGGGACCTGTTGCGGCAGACTTCGGAATCCCTTGCCGGGCGCATTATCTATCTGGAACTGCCGCCGTTCACGGTTTTTGAAACCGGAGAGGCGCGGCGCCTGTGGTTGCGGGGCGGCTTTCCTCCGGCGTATCTGGCGGTGGACGATGCCGCCTGTATAGCTTGGCGAAAAGCCTACATAACTGCTTTTCTGGAGCGGGATTTGCCCGCTCTGGGCATTGACCTGACAGGCAACACCATGCGGCGTTTCTGGATGATGCTGACCCACTGGCACGGAAACATATTTAACGCTTCCGAATTCGCCCGTTCGCTGGATGTGTCTTCACCTACGATAAAACGTTATCTGGACATTCTGGAGGGCTCTTTCATGGTGCGTGTTCTGCAGCCATGGTATGCCAACATCCGCAAACGTCAGGTCAAGTCGCCAAAAGTGTATTGCCGCGACTCCGGTCTCATGCACGCCCTGCTTGGCTTGCCGGATGAAGCCGGACTGCTGGCGCACCCCGGGCTCGGTGCGTCATGGGAGGGGTTCGCGCTTGAGCAAACCATACGGATTTACGGCGCTGACGCTTCGGAGTGTTTCTTTTGGCGCTCTCATGCCGATGCGGAACTGGACTTGTTGCTGGCGCAGGGAGACAGGAAAACCGCTTTTGAATTCAAGCACACATCAACGCCGAAAATTACCCGTTCCATGAATGTGGCGATGGAGGAACTGGAACTTGACGAGATACTTATAGTGTATCCCGGCGCCGATGAATACCCCCTCGGCGACAATGTCCGGGTGACTAATCTGCAACGGCTGTGTGCAAAGGGCTGACACAACAACCCTCCCCTGTTTTCAGGCGACGAGAGGTAAAAACTCTCCTCCAAGTCAGGGGTGGGGATTCCCCGTCATTCCGTGCTACGACACGGAATCCAGAGGGGTTGGGGAACTCAAAACTGCTTAACAAAGCGCAATTCCGCGCGGGTGCGCTTGTAACTTTGAAGTTGCGAATTGGATTCGCGCTCCTCATGTATCAAAACCGCCTGCGGACTGAAACCCCAAATTGTAAAAGCGCGGTTGAACAGGGAAACCCTGAAAACACGCAACCCGTCTTTCCGGTTGCCGTTGCTGAAATAAGGCCTCTCATACTTCGTTGAGTGAAACTCCCCGCTCCCGCCAACGGTAAAGCCGTACGGCAGGGCAACGGACAATCCCAGCCGCGCCCACTTGGTATCATTGCGCCACAACACCGCTTCGGGACGCTCAAGGTTGTAGCCGACCGTCATTTGCGCCCGCAAAACCGGCAAAGGAAAACAAGTTCCGCCCAAGGAAAAACCGCTGACGGGTCCGTTAAGGGAGTTGTTGCCCTTGTATCTCCTCTGATGCATTGACGCTTTGCTCTCAAGCGTAAATTGCCGACCCATGCGCCTGAAAATCTCAAAACGCCCGCCGAGGTCATAACTGTATCGCTCGCGGGCAACCCACCTGTGATTTGCGCTTGCGAGCAAACTCATTTCCGTGTTTCTTCCGGCAAGCCACCGGGGGCCTGAATGCGCCGATATAAAAGTCTGGTCAAACCTCTTCCCCTCGTATTCCCTTCGGGAGATGTCAGCCCCCATACGCAACCGCAACCTTTCACTAAGCGGTTGTTGATATTCCCAACCGCCCCACAGCAAAGCGCCAACGCCTGATTTTGCTCCAAAATCCCCTTCGCGCACAAAAGGCAGAAGTTGACCGGCGATGTTCAGATAAATCGTTTCCTCATCGGAAGCGGTGTTTATGTTTGTGTCCGGCGCGAGTGTGAAACCGAAATACGCGCTCCATTGCCGCCGCGCCCTTATCACATTCAGATAACGGCGGACATTTGAAACCACCGCCGGGGGCGGCTTGCCCGCAAGAACGCGCTCAAAATGTTCGCGGGACAACCCGTCTTCCCCCTTGAGAAAGAACGCCCGCGCCAGTTCCAAGCGCACACGCACAAGTCCGGGGCGGTTTATGAGGATTTTTCGGAAAACGTTTATTGCCTCATCAAGCAAATACGGCTCTTTTATTTCCGACTGCCACCATACTCCGACTGTTGATAAGCCGATGAGAAAAAGGATTTCGGTCTGGCGGGGATGGTCTTTTTGCAACGGGCGCAGGATTGCCAACGCTTCGTTGAATTGCCCCCTTTTCACAAAATCCCGCGCTTGTATTACGGCGGGGTCGTTTGAGAAACGGGAATCGTCAGGCGCGGCGGGAATTGTCAGACAGGGCAGAAAAGCGCAAACCGCTAACGCCGCGATGAGTTTTGCTCTTATTATTCTTTGAACGCTCCGAAACTTCCGACAACCCCATAGCGGTTATCTGTGCTTGAAGCCTCAAACACACCTGAAACCGCCCCCGGATGGTCGGTTGCCGTGTCGCCGTTTTGATAAAACCTGCCGCCCCAATTTCCAGTATAGGAAACTCCGCCGATTGTCCCGGATGTGTCGCCGGAAAAAGCCGCTTCGTTTGTAATCGTGGCGGAACCGAGACTCCATGAAACCGCTTGGCTTTCTACAATCCCTGTTGTTGAAATGCTTCCGCTAATCGTTCCGGTTTCAGAACCAGTGCCGAAATCTGCTGTCAACTCCGATGTGCCTACAAAGTCAACAACATAGTTTCTGTCGGGACTTGAATATAGCCCGTCAGCCCTTCCTCTATACGTTGCAGTGCCGGTAAGTCCCTGAATGTCAGTAGTGCGAAAGCTAAAGGGGTCATCACCCGAGGCAAAAACTCCAAATGAATGTTTGCCTTCAGCATCTGTGTAAAGCCACTCGCCGTAAGTAAGGTAATTTGCATCAACCGCATATGTGTCATCAGCAAGACTACCATGACTTTGCGGAATAGCTTCTCTTATCGGCTCTTCGGGGTGTCTAAAAAATCCCGCAGTACCTTGCAATCTTCCGAGTCCCACTTTTTTCTGGAATCTCAGTTCTTCCGCGCCACTATTATTGACCTTAGTTGCGCTTTCCGGATAGGGCTCATCTTCTTCTATGAAGTTATCAAAGAAAGGTCCAACTAAAAGCCTGTCAAAATTAGTGTTGTGTATGTAGGATGTTGCCTCACCGTGAGTATCTATTCGGTAAAAGAACACCCCTTCCCCTATCCATGACACCATAATGTCTGCAACACTGTGACCTTGTTCATATCTGCCCGTTATAGACAGAGAAATTTCTTCATCTCCAATACCCTCTATGAGCGATTTTTCTATTTGGGCACCTGAAGCAACTGTTGAAGGGGCAACTGTCTGATAAGAACCGATAACACTTTCAGACCCGTCAGCCGTTGTGCCGCCGAATGTGCCAAGCAAACCGGCGGGAAAATCTCCGATATTTCTACTTGGCAGGGCAAGAAACTGTCCGCCCCACTTGCCGGTCAGGGCGGAAGAGGAGCCGTCAAAATTAAGCATTCCCGATGTGTCTCCGGTGAAAAATCCGTTATTTGCGCTTCCTATGCTTGCGCTACCAAGATTGAGCGTTAAATTGCCCACATTTCCCCGTCTCGCGGAGACTTCACCGCTAACAGTTCCGAGAGCGTTGGCATCCCCAAACTCTGCGGTGAGCATTAGAGTGGAAACATCCAAAAGTTCAAAAACGGGGTTGCTTCCCGTCCTCTGATAGAAAGCGGTAGCAGTTCCCCGATATGTGGCGGTTCCAATCAAGCCCCGAAGTTGGTCTTGAGGAAAGTAGGAATTGGTATCAGCAAACGCGCCAATCGTTGGAGTGTCTCCGCTTGGGTTTTCAATCCAAATGCCCCAAGCCGCAAACTTGTCATAAGTGTTAGCAAGGGAATGAAGGTTGAGGTAGAGAACTTTTGAAACGCCGCTGCTGTCAATCTCTACATCAAACAGGCTTTGTGTATCACCGCCGGACAAACTGAATGTGGCAACTCCGAGCGTCTCCCTGCTGTTTTTCGTTGCCGTTACAACTCCGTCCGCAACCCTGACATTGACCGTGTCAGCCGTAACGCCGTCCCGACCGTTTGAGGACTGCGTAACGCTACCGCTTCTTGGAGTCATTGAAGCGGCCACCATTAAAGCGGCTTGAAAGCCGGGGTGTTCGGAAGAAGTGGCAACCCGCGCAAGGTCGGCGGACAGGTTTTCAGGCAATCCGCCGGTCAGTTGTTTGGTCTCCGGCAACGGGTCCGGACGCATCGTAATCGGATTGGTAACGGAAGGCCCCGTTCCGCCACCTCCATCGCCGCCGAAGCAGGATGTCAAAAGAAGCGAGCAGGCAATCAATAACGTCGCCATTGTTGTAGATGAGTTCATAACAGAACCTCCTTTCAAATGTTTTAGGCAAGCACAAGGGCCGGGCCTTGTTCACTTACTAACGCACATTAGAAGTTCTGCTTATTTCCCGCCAGAGTCTTGCATTACACAGAGACCCGACTGGGCGGGCTTGTGCGTAATAAGTGAACGGGCTCACTTTATACAAAATGGCGTTGTTGTCAAGAGTGGAGTGGTATCATTGATGGTAACAATAAGTACAAGGTCTACTTTTCTGGATTGATATTCAATTTCAACGGCGAGTAAACAATCGGCAATCGGTTGTTCTTGAGAGAGTTCGACTTAAGATCGCATAGCAATTCATCAAGAGAACATTTACCTGTGCACATATTGAAATGAAGGTTTTCATATAAGTAATATGCATTACAAGCCAACGATTTTCTCTCTAACTCTCTAATTGCTTGCGTGCGACTAAACACCGAGATTTTTACATCCAATCCGTATCTTGATAGAGGTGGAATGCGTGAACATTGATCAGACACAGAAAGAAGGCGTTTAACATACTTTGAGCTGGAAACTATGATCAGTTGAAATCTAGATAAAGAGACGCTTTCCGGCTTTTTGGGAATATAGGGTGAGACAACTATCAAACCGTAGATATTCTGTGAAATTTGAACATCTTTTATTTCAAGCTTAGAAATTTCCTTGAACATCGTTGTTGCATACTTATTGATTCGTAACCCAATGATTGCATGACGTAATTTGGGATAAGAATGTGTGTTTTTTATAAGACCAGTCGCTTCTTTTTCCAGAGTCTTCTTTCCGTGTTTTCTGTAACTCTCATAGTATTGTCTGTTAATATCAAAACCAATGGCGTTTCTTCCAAGAGACCCTGCCGAGACAAGA
This sequence comes from Candidatus Dadabacteria bacterium, assembly GCA_026708565.1. Taxonomy (NCBI): domain Bacteria; kingdom Pseudomonadati; phylum Thermodesulfobacteriota; class Candidatus Dadabacteria; species Candidatus Dadabacteria bacterium. The sequence continues at coordinate 4,625 of JAPOUR010000007.1, read as the reverse complement.
ACTGATCCGGTTCCACAAAAAGGATCCAGTACTAAATCATCTTTTTGTGTTGTTAGTATAATCAAGCGATTAACCAATTCTATTGGGAATGGACAAAAATGTTTCGGCCTCTCGGCTGGTGCCCAACTCCCCTGAGGGGGGATAGGGATATGCCAAATATCTGTAGCAGATTTCCCATCAGGGTGAAAACGCTCCGGGTATTTTACCCAATAAGTACTTAGCTCACTTGTTGTTCTTAATTTGTCAATATCAAAATTTTTCAGTTTGTTACCCTTGGAGAACAAAAGTATGTATTCCGATATATTTCTAAGCTTTCCTAAATGAGGCCATGGAAGGCTCCTGCCTTTATCCCACACAATCATATCTTGAAAATGCCATCCCACGGACTGAGCTTCTTTTGTCAATTCATACGGCAAATGAATGGTTTTCCCTTTATGTCGAAAAGTATCTAGTATTAGCCACAAAGCCCCACCATTAACAGTAACTCGAAGCAACTCTTTCAATGCGAGTGAAATCTCTGGAAAATACTCTTTGTTTATCAATTGACCATATCCAATTTCATTTTTAGTACCGTAATCTTTCAGATTGCCATAAGGTGGGGATGTTATAGTGGTAGTTACTGAATTTGCTTTAAGTTGTTTTAAGCCTATACGCGCATCGGCGTTAAAATATGCGGTATTGGCGCTAATGCTCCTGCGTTTTAAGCCTGATGTTATAAGTGTTTCTATGTACTTTTTAAAATCTTTCATTTGAGAGGATGAGGTTTTCCTTTGGAGTCTAAACGTACAGTATTTGCAAGTATGCCACTTACATTTTGCTTATAGCATTGATCATCTGTATTAATTTTTGAATTGAGTGGTTTTTTGAAATTTATAATCCACGATGTCATGCGAGCTCCATTGTCCGCATTGTCTCCATACATGAAAGATTGATTGACAGATATAGCCCACATATGATCTCTAGTTTTCTGCGCAAGCAATTTAGGAACAAGAGATAATAGCAATTTTTGTTGAAGACTTGAGCAAGATTTTATATTTGTTATTATAGAGTCTTCTATTTGTGTTAGGCCTTTTTGTACAATGATTTTTGTAAAAAAATCATCACGAAATCTTGGTACTTGTCTCAAATTGTCGTTTAAAGTCTCTTTTATATAATTCCAATGCTCTGCTCCAAAATTCAATGTGGCATTGAGTGTGAGGAATATGTACCACTCCCCACTGGTGCATTCATTTTGAATCGCAGATATCTTCTTCAAAGTTTGAATAACACCAAAGCGAACTGATCTTCCTTCAAGTGTCATTTTAAGAGAAGAGTCGTAATCTAGATTGACTACAGAGGCTTTCCAAAGTTTAATTTCATCCTCATTATCAGAGTTAGGGTAAGAAATTTCTCCGGGGCCACAAATGAGATCAAGAACATCATCATTCCTTACATCTAATCCAGGAAATTTTCTTCTTAGTTCAGTAGCGGCAGGTCCATTTTTCTCAATTGCAACTACTTTCCATGTATCCTTATCTCTTATCGCACCTGTTTCAGTTTGCTCAAGAATCCCGTGTTTAATTAGACAATCAATATCTTTGCCTTCACGTCCACTTAATGTAACGTAAAGCGGAACCCCTGTATCAGATCTTTTTTCTTGTATATTTTTAACAATTTTGACCCATTCATTACGAATATAATTTTTCTCAGGTCTTTTCCTAGCCATAGCTGTGTCAATTCTTCGCGGACTCATTTTTCATTCCTTGCGACCCAATAGGCGCTCGTTAATCTGGCTCATCAATTTCTCAAAAAGAGGTTTTGGTAGAATTTGTTGAGCCGTATCTGATACCATTTCTAAAACTTCCCAAGGTGAATAATTTTTCACAATCTTACGATGTTGAATTTCTTTTTCCGTCCAAGATTTCTCAATACTTTTTGCCACAGAGGGGGATGTTTGTGATATTTTTTCTTCTGTGATTTTTCGAATTTCATGTATAGATTGTAGATGTTTTTGTTGTCTTTTTTTATCTCGGTTTTGAATATACAGTTCATCATGAACCCTTTTCAGAAAAGCCCGTAGTTGTTTGAAAATTTCGTTTCGTAATTCCACATAGGCAGGATGCGTGTCGCGGAAGGTAACTCGGTCTATATTCATAGCTTCCTCAAGTTCATCAGAGGCATATATTTCACATGTGATCCAGCGCTGGAATAAAGTGGCTTCAGATTGTGGAAACCCTAAAAAATTGGAACTGTAAGTACCTACAGCACTACCTCGTATTCTAATCAACAACCCTTGTAATTCACTTGGAAGAAGAGTCCCGTGCGTTGCAAAAAAATGACCTTTAGCACTAACTTTCTTACTTGAAAAATGAAACTGTTCACTGATATATTTTCTATCAGAATGTAACACAATTGGTTTTCTCAAATCAGAACCGTCATACTTTACGCTAAACTTCTCTTTCTGAACTTCTTGGGTAATGCTTTCTATATAACTTAACTCACCAATATCTGGGTGCCAATTCTCGTGGTATTGAATGGGAATATTTAACGCTACTTGAAGCATGGTTTGTGAATAAAAATCAAAATCTTCCCAATTTCTCAGACCACGATCTTGCAATTTTTGCTCCACAGTCTCAGGATACAAACCGTACAATGATACACCTTGTTTCTTTTCATCTTTTGCATCACTTGTTACGCTAAGTGCAGATGTAAGAATTCTTCTTGCTTCTCCCTTTACTTTTTTTAGATACAGCTCAGTATAATGCTCAGATTTTTTAACATCTGATGATATGACTCCAGAGTAGTCAGCCTTTCTATATTTACCATCTTCTCCTCTTCGCTCTTCTGGGGGCTTCGACATCTCGGAGAAATTAAGGGTCACATGCATCAAGTCTGTTGACCCTTTGCATGTTGAGAAAACCTCTACTTCTTCACATAGTTCATTGGCCGCGATAAATCCTATGCCAATCTTTCCAATCTTCTTTCTACCTTTTGAAGTTTGATCTGAAACTTTTCTTTTACTAGATTCACTAACATTCGAGAAGTGTTCCTTAAATATCTTCTTTGTGAATCCATCTCCATTATCTCTAATTACGATTTGATCGGCTTCAGGCTTCACAAACACTTCAACAAGAGTTGCATCAGCATCGTAAGCGTTGTTAATCAACTCTTTAAGACAGGCTGCAGGGTTCGGATAAAGCCCCGAACTAAGCAGGTCAATTATTCGCGCAGCCACGCGAACTTGTCCTTTGAATGTTTCCTGTGGCATTACTCTTTTTCCCCTTCGCACACGGTGCTGTATAGACCCAGTATGACCCGATAGTATACTTTACCAAGGCAGAAGAGGAAGTTCCGGGGACACATACTTAATCACTCACTCATACAACCCGAAAGCGAGGGAACGGTGAAATCGCCTTCTTCTGATGGCTCAAGAACAGTTTTCAGCTCCATAACGCTCAATTATACACAAAACGCGCCCGCAAAGCGTCAATCCGGCGGATTTCCCCACCCCCTTTCTGGATTCCTTGTCGGAGCAAGGAATGACAGGGGAGAACCCCCGCCACCCCCCTGCCTCGCTACTTTATTATCTCCCCGCCCCACAGCCTTTCAAGAAAAACCCGCCACGGCAGAATGGTAACCTCCCCCGCTTTGCGCTCCCGTTTTTCATTGGAGACAACTATGGCGAGCCCCGGCTTGTGCTCTTCAATAAAAGCCCGAATCGGTTTGAGGTCATTGTTGTCCACGCGCCCGGCGCCCTTCACTTCCACCGCCACCTCACCACCGGCGAGAATGAAATCCACCTCCAGCCCGGTTTTTGTCCGCCAGAAATCAATCTCATAATGCAACTCCCGATAAGAGCGGTGGGCGCTGAGTTCCATAAAGATGTAATGCTCCAGCGCCCTGCCGAACTGCTCTCCGCGCTCTTCGGTGATTTTGCGACCGCTCAATTGCCCGGCGACGCCGACATCAAACAGATAAAACTTCGGAGCCCTGCCAATCACCTGCCGCCCCTTTCTCGCCTTGAACGGGGCGACATAAGAGCCGAGCAGGGTGTCAACCAGTATCTGGAAATACTCCTTGACCGACTTGGAGTCAACGCCGCAATCCCGCCCTATGTTGGCGTAGTTTATCAATTCGCCGTGGCTGTAGCCCATGGCCTCAAAAAACCGGGAGAAAGCGGAGATGTTCCGCACCAGACCTTCGCTGAAAACCTCCTCCTTGAGATAATCCTGAACATAAGCCCGCAGAGAGCGCCGGTAGTTTTGTTGTAGGTAATGCGAGGGAATAAGCCCCCGGTTCAAGACCCGCAACAAGTCCGCCCGCTCCAGTTCTGGATAAGCAAAGGGAAACATCTCGTAACGCCACGCGCGTCCGCCGAGCAGGTTGGCGCGCCCCCGTTTCAGTTTTCTGGCGCTGGAGCCGCACAGGATAAAACTCAGCCCCTTGTTCTCAACCAGCCAGTGAACCTCGTCCAGCACTCCGGGAACTTTTTGCACCTCATCCAGTATGACCGGTGAGGCGAGGGCGCGGTCTGTTTGCGGGGCGAGCCGCTCACGGAGCAGCGCAGGGTTGCGTATAAACTCAAGGGCAACATCCGTTTTCAGGAAATCAAATACGATGCTGCGGGGAAAAGTTTGCTTCAGCCA
>JAPOUR010000006.1 GCA_026708565.1 Candidatus Dadabacteria bacterium | reverse complement strand
AAATGCCTTTGACCGTTAACGACATCACAAACCTTCTGGGAAGCGAGGCGGACGCGCTTCTGGGGCACAAGTGCGCGGTTTCTTCCGCTTCCCTACACCTGCCGGGGCCTGGCTATCTGGATGAGGTTTTCTCCCAGACCGACAGGTCGCCCGCGGTGATGAGAAACCTGCGGCACATACTTGACTCCGGGCGGCTGGGCGGAACGGGGTATGTTTCCATCCTGCCGGTTGACCAGGGGGTTGAACACTCCGCCGGGGCGTCTTTCGCGCCCAATCCCGAATACTTTGACCCTGAAAACATAGTGCGCCTCGCTATTGAAGGCGGTTGCAATGCGGTGGCGTCCACCCTCGGCGCTCTCGGCGCGGTTGCGCGCCGCTACGCGCACAAAATTCCGTTCATTGTCAAGATCAACCACAACGAACTTCTGACATATCCCCAAAAATACGACCAGACACTGTTTGCCGATGTGGAGCAGGCGTTTGATATGGGCGCGGTCGCCGTCGGGGCCACCGTTTACTACGGCTCGCCCGAAAGCGCGAGGCAAATTGAAGAGATATCCGCCGCATTCAAACGCGCTCACGAACTGGGGCTGGTTACCGTTCTGTGGGCGTATCTGCGCAACCCCGATTTCAAAAGGGACGGGACGGACCACCATACCTCCGCCGACTTGACCGGTCAGGCAAACCACCTTGCCGCCACCATTGAGGCGGACATAGTCAAGCAGAAACAGCCGGAGAACAACGGCGGCTTTACCGCGATTAAATTCGGCAAGACGCACCCCCGTGTGTATTCAAAACTCACAACGGACAACCCCGTGGACCTCACACGCTATCAGGTCATGAACTGCTACATGGGCAGAATCGGGCTCATCAACTCCGGCGGCGCGTCCGGCGGAGACGACCTTCGGGACGCAGTGAGAACGGCGGTCATCAACAAGCGCGCGGGCGGAATGGGGCTCATAACCGGCAGAAAGGCGTTCCAGCGGCCTATGAAGGAAGGGATAGCCCTCCTGAACGCGGTTCAGGATGTGTATGTTGAAAAAGGAATAACAGTCGCTTAAACTTTCCGGATAAAAAGCGGCCCAGGAGGATTACAAAATGGCTTTGCAACTTGGCGACATAGCGCCGGATTTCACCCTTGAATCAACCGAGGGAACAATAAACTTTCACGACTGGCTCGGCGGCGGCTGGGCGGTTCTGTTTTCCCACCCGAAGGATTTCACGCCCGTCTGCACGACCGAACTGGGCGAGGTGGCGAGAATCAAGGCGGAGTTTTCCGCTCGCGGGGTAAAGGTCATCGGGCTGTCCGTGGACAGTGTTGAAGACCACAACGGCTGGAAGGCCGACATTGAGGAAACGCAGGGGTCCGCCGTTGACTTTCCCATGCTTGCCGACAAGGACAGGAAGGTGGCGGACCTTTACGGGATGATTCATCCGTCCGCAAATGACACCATGACGGTGCGCAGCGTTTTCATCATAGACCCGGGCAAGAAGATACGTCTCACTCTTACCTACCCGGCGAGCACGGGCAGGAACTTTGACGAAATCCTGCGCGTTATAGACAGCATGCAACTCACCGACAAAAGCAAGGTCGCCACTCCGGCGAACTGGAAGCACGGGGACGATGTGATAATCATTCCGGCGGTTTCGGACGAAGAGGCGAAGGAGATGTTTCCGGACGGATGGGACGCGAAAAAACCGTATCTCCGCTACACAAAGCAACCCGGCTGAGAGTTGCGGCGCTTTTTGCGGCGCTGGCTCTTGCTATTTCGTGCGGGGGCGGGGGGGATTCGCAGGATATGGGAACGGAAGAGAAGGAAGCGCAAAAGCGGGTGGAAGAGAACTACGGCAAGTATCCGCGGGCGTCTTTTGCGGGCGGGTGCTTCTGGTGCATGGAGCCGCCGTTTGAGCGCGTTTCCGGCGTGGTGTATGTCCATGCGGGCTATCAGGGCGGCGATGAGGAGAACCCCTCCTATGAGGAGGTCTCCCGCGGCCTCACGGGACACGCCGAGGCGGTTGAGGTTTTCTACGACCCTGAAAAGGTTTCATACGAGCGGTTGTTACGGGTCTTCTGGACAAACATAGACCCGACCGACCCCGCCGGTCAGTTCGCCGACAAGGGAAGCCAGTATAGAACCGCGATCTTTTACCATGACGATGAGCAGAAGCGTCTTGCGCTGGAGTCAAAAGACGAACTTGAGCGGTCGGGCAAATTTTCAAAGCCCGTGGCGACTCAAATTGTCGCCGCCGGCAGGTTCTGGCGCGCCGAGGAATACCACCAGAACTATTATGAGAAAAACCCCGTCCACTACGGGCGTTACAAAAAGGGTTCCGGCAGGGAAGACTATCTGAAAGAAACCTGGGGCGAGTAGGGGCGTGTCCGTCTCCGAGCCGAAAACCCCGCCCGCCCGCGAAGGGCTGAGAGATTTTTACATATTTGTCTGCGCGATGGCCGCCGCGTATGTCGCCCTTATATGGGCGCTGAGTTTTCCTCCCATGCAGGACTATCCCATGCGGATGTTCATCGCGTTTGCGGCGGCGACCTTTGACGACCCGCAATACAACTGGCCTCAGTTTTTTGAACTTCA